>JAYVIX010000193.1:0-4904 GCA_043769845.1 Cytophagales bacterium | reverse complement strand
AATAGTGCCGAGGTCAATGTGATTGATCCTTTGAATCCGATCATTACCCCTGATCCAAATGGAGCTAGTCCGAAGAAATACCTTGTCACAATAACGGATGCAGATAATTGTGGCGTTGCCAAAGATTCGATTACAATTAGTCAATATGACATGAGTTTGGCAGTCATCTCGGATGTGTTAGCAGGACTTTGTAGGACAATTGCGATCCCAAATCCGACAGCCAATCTTACAGTATCGGCTACGAATACGCCAGTTCTTAGTACAACTAATTATGGTTACCGTTGGACGAACTTGACATCTGGAGCAGCATTGAGTGTAAATTCAGCGACTTTGTCAAACGTAGGAACAGCAGGCGATTACGAGGTAGAAGTGACTAATAATGTGACTAGATGTATTCGGAAGGATACTATTTCGGTTGCTATTTTGAATAAACCAGAAAATCCTTTGTTGTCGAACGGAATTCCTACGATCACATGTTCGATTAGAACCATTGAATTGAATGCTCGTTTTGCACCACCTGTAAAATCAAAACCAGATAGCGTTCAGTTTAGTTGGAGATTAAGAACGAATGCACCGATTAGTTCAGGCACCGATTCTAGTATTGTGTATAATTTGAATGCTGCAGATACAGGTTTGGTTCCGATCAAAGTGTTTGCTCAAAACAGATGCGGAATAGACAGTAGCTTGATTGCGCAAGTTCTTATAAAAGGCAGTCCAAACCCGATTTCTGATTTGAGAGATACTGTGGCGTGTATAGGTAGTGTGCAACTTACAGCCTCGCGTGTACTAGATCCAAATCTCAACTATAGATGGTCTGGACCAGACAATATACTGACAACTATTTCTGATGATGCAAGTCGACAATTGATTGTATCGAAGGTTGGAAAATATTGGGTGCGTATTTATGACAAAAGTAATCCTTCTTGTTTTGTGCTGGATTCTGCCACCGTAAGAGATATTCCTCCGATTATAGCACTTTCAAAACACGATACTAGTATTTGCAAAGGAAACTCAGTTGCGCTGAATATTATGGTGACGAGTGGCAAAACGCCATTTACATTTGTTTGGACGAATAGTGCCGAGGTCAATGTGATTGATCCTTTGAATCCGATCATTACCCCTGATCCAAATGGAGCGAGTCCGAAAAAATACCTCGTCATTGTGACAGATGCAGATAATTGTGGTATTGCTAAAGATTCGATCACCATTAGCCAATACGAAATGAGTTTGGCAACAATTTCGAGTGTTTCAGGTGGACTTTGTCGAACGATTGCAAATCCAAATCCGACTACTGATCTGACGGTTTTGGCTAAGAATAATCCATTGCTTGGTACAACTAATTATGGTTACCGTTGGACGAATTTGACATCTGGAGCAGCATTGGGTGTAAATGCAGCCACTTTGCCAAACGTAGCCATAGCTGGCGATTATGAAGTAGAAGTGACTAATAATGTGACTGGATGTATTCGGAAGAATACTATTTCGGTGGATATATTGAATAAACCAGAGAATCCGATTTTGGCAAATGGAATTCCGATAATCACTTGTTTGGCAAGAACCATTGACTTGAATGCTCGTTTTGTACAACCTGTAAAATCAAAACCAGATAGCGTTCAGTTTAGTTGGAGAGTGAGAACGAATTCACCGATTAGTTCAGGCAACGATTCTAGTATTGTGTATAATTTGAATGCTGCAGATACAGGTTTGGTTCCGATCAAAGTGTTTGCTCAAAACAGATGTGGAATTGACAGTAGTTTGGTAACACAAGTATTAATTAAGTCAAGTTCAACACCGAGTTCTGATTTGCGCGATACACTAGTTTGCGCTGCTAATGTGCAACTGACAGCTTCTTTGGTGAAGGATTCAACTCTGAAATATGCTTGGTTTGGTCCTGATAATAGACTAACTGCGATTTCGGACGATACAAACAGACGTCTTACAGTTTCAAAAGCGGGGAAATATTGGGTAAGAATTTACAATGTGAATAATATTTCATGTTTTAATTTTGATTCTGCAACAGTCACTATCACGCCTCCAAGCAAGGGAATTGTTCGAGTGGTTGGCTCAACGACTAATATTGATAGTGTGGTTGTTTGCTTTGGTGCGAGTGTTCAACTTGAGATGAAAGAAGCTAAAGCTACGCAACCGAATTTCCTTTCGTATAAATGGAGTACGTCTGAAATTACACCTACAATTTCAGCAAAAGGCACTGTTCAATATATAGCTACCGCATTAGATGCTTCGGGCTGTACTGTAGTGGGTAGTTTCAAAGTAGTGGAGCAACCATTGCCAGTATCGTGTATAAGAGTGATTGATTCTCTTGGTGTTAGTCAGCCTATTGTCAATAAAATCGCCTTGATTTGCCCTGGAAGCTCTTATCAAATTTCTGATCCATGTAATCCTACTTTTGGTTTGGCAACTGATTCGTTAATTGTAAGATGGCAGAAAAAAGTGGGAAGTGGTGTGCCTCTGAATACCTTTCCTAATGGTCAACCGTATTCAGATACTGCTACCTATATCGTAACGGTTACTCCTAAATTGGACGGATTTCGTTGTAATAGTAATTCGAGACAAGATTCTGTTACTGTAAAATGGAGGCCAAAAACACCTATAAGTATTGCAGCAGGAAATCCTACAATGTGTAGCGGTGGAAATGTGGATTTGACTGCCACTACTGGTTTTCAGAGATACATTTGGTATACTAAACCAGCCAATGTGCCAGTGTTGAGTTATATTGATACTACAAGTGTCAATACCTTTGTCGCAAGTGCTCAAAGTCCTGATCCGTTAAAGATTTCGTCACTTTTTTTTGGTGTGATTGGATATGATCAATTTGGTTGTGGGGCAAGTGCTGAACAAAGGAAGACAATCATTCCTGTTCCTAAAATGGATTTTACGTCATTATCAACCTGTTTAGGGCAGTCAACGAAATTTTTACCTGCTTCTTTGGATACGGTTAATACCTTTTCATATTCATGGGATTTTGGCGATTTGAATTCTATTACAGATGTTTCATCGAAGTCGATAGATTCTTATACGTATTCAAAATCGGGTACTTATACAGTAAAAATGATTGGCGATTTTTACTTTGATTATGGGTGTGCAGATTCAGTCGAAATGCAAATCACTATTGCATTGCCAGGTACGATTGGGCTTCAAATCAACGGGGGAACTGACACAGTGAAGTTCTGTGGTGCAGCAACCAGCGCTTTGAATTTAAAAGCCAGTGTGGTGCCAAATCCAAACAATCCTTCAGCCGTTTTTAGTTATAAATGGTCGGAAGTTGCTGCTTTGTCTGGTGGTGGTTTAGATGTTAATCCTACTTCTGATGCTACAACTGCAAACCCAATCAAGCGCACAAACGAATCATCTTCCTTGTTTGGCTATATGGTACGGGGGACAGATGGCGGCAATTGTTCTACTGAAACAGATACTGTTTTTGTGCGCGTGAGCGATGTACCTGATTTTGGAATTACGGTTTCCCCAGCTTCGACCATTTGTCGTGGACAAGAGTTGATGTTTACTCCAGTCGATTCGTTGGCTGCTACAAGTATTGGAAATGTCTATTCGTACGAATGGGATACGGCCGGAATCGCACTTAATTCCGATCTTACCAATCCTGTTTTGCAGTCTAGGCCAATGCAATCGGTTTCGTATCGGTTGAAAGTGAAGAATTTAACAACTTCATGTTCTGATTCATCATTAGCACCAATCAAGGTATTTGGACCTGAAATTTCAGAAGTAAAAGTGGCTACTTTGTCTGGTTGTGGCAAATTGGATAGTGTGGCAATCGAGACGAAAGTGGCTTACGCAACCTTGCCATATCAGAGCATCAAATGGACGGATTCGTCTACCAGCACAACACCTACTTCACTTTATAACCCGGATAGTTTGAATGTGAAATCTTGGCCAGACACACTTCATATTTATAAACTGATAGTAGTAGATGCGAGTGGTTGTGCCGATACTGCTTATGCACGTGTGGAAAGTGGTAAAGTATATCCGCCATTGTTTTCGATTGTCAGTAGTAAAGACACTGGCGTGTGTGTGAATGGTTCGGTAAGAATTCGTTTGGATGTAACTAGAAAACGAGAAGATTTTGATTTTGTTTGGAAGGATAAAAATGGAAATATTATTTCTGTGGATAATTCAAATCCATTGCAACCTCTGATCTCGGTTCCGAATACAGGTGAATATATCGTGACGATGAACGATTATAATACCAAAAATTGTGGTTCAATTGCTCCAAAAGATAGTTTGAAACTTACCTCGTATGACATGAAAGTATCTTTGTCAGGTTCTGATCCTAAGATGTGTCGTACGATTTTAAATCCTGTTCCATCTGCCAATTTTCAAGCGGATGTGGTAGATGATCCAGCGTTGAGTTCGGCTACTTATGAGTATGTGTGGTCGGATTTGACGACAGGCCAAACACTGCCTTCCACTTCCTCGACCTTAACAGGGATTACAGAAAAGGGAGAATATCAGGTGCAAGTGACCAATACCAAAACGTCTTGCGTCCGAAAAGCGAGTCATGTAGTTCGGATTCTGAACTCGCCAGAAAAGGCCGATTTGACTTTTGTAGACATTACTCCTTGTAATAATCGGCCAATTCGATTGAAAACGGCATTTGCCTCTTCGACTAAGGCTTTTGTAGATAGCATTGTGTACGAGTGGTTTGTGCATGATTCTAGTTTTGCAATCACTTCCGATTCTTCCATTGTTTACACGCCTCTGTCTGCTGATACTGGTGTAATCGAATTCAAAGTTGTGGCAAAGAATAGATGTAACGTTTCGCCTGCTTCGATCATGAGTCCTTTGCTCGTTTTAGGAGCACGTGCCAAATTGGACGTGAGTTCGACCGAAGTGTTTTTGAATAAAGAAGTCGTTTTTACGAACAATTC
>JAYVIX010000192.1:0-32266 GCA_043769845.1 Cytophagales bacterium | reverse complement strand
TAGCTCAATAAAATCTACTGAAGGATTCGGGAATAAGCGCGGGCTATTGGTATCATTAATTTGCTCATCTTGAACAGCCAGTGGAATAACACCTTTTGAAATAGTGGTTTTGGTAACACATTGAGCCACATCGTCCCATGCAGACTGCAACAGTACTAGGACAGAATCGTTTGTCGGAGTTCGTACTATTTTTCCTGGCCATATTTCCACATACGATAAAGCATCCATGTAATAAGACCAATATCGTTCAGAGATAGTGTCACCTTTGTGAGAATCCAAGATAATGGCATTTGGGTAATTGATTGGTTCTATTGGAGCAGTAACTACAGGGTATATCTCAAGGTTGTCACTATTTTGTTTCACATTGCTCATATCGATTTGGTCGCAATCTGGATCGTCAAATAAATACAAAGCATCTGATGATTGTAAGATTTCCCAGCCAGATCCAGATCGAATATTCAATAGAAAACGGTATTCAATCGGCTCTTTATTCACATGTATAGTGCTGGTTTTAATTGGAGTTTTATCGTTGTTTAATAGGTATACATTGTAATTGGTTTTGAAAACGGAATGTGTATGAGTGGTATGGTCGCCTAAATAAACCTGTTTAGAATCCCAATAAGAATACTTCCCTAAATAAACATCTCCTTTTCTTGAAACATACATGTCTTCAAATCTTTCCTTTTGTTTGTATTGAATGACTTCTTTGGTATGAGGATCAATAACAGTTACAAAAGTCAAAGAGCTAATTTCTAGAGCTGTATAAGGACTTGTTTTATGAAATAAATATACTTTGCCATTTACTATATATTGTTTTTCTAATATTAAAGATCCATAACCTCTGTTGATTACAGCTGTATCTACAGGAATCATGTATTTATCCCAGGTCAAGCCACTATTAACGCTTATGTAGGTATAATCAAGATAAACAGAGGCGGTTGAATATATATTATTGTAGGAATTGTATTCGCTAAGATTAGGAATAGAATCAAATTGTAACGATTCAAATACTCCATTTTTATACAAATAAGTTTTAGATGCACTAATTATGAAGTTGTTGAAATCTTTCATCACTATTGATCTTACATAACCAATGCTGTCTGGTATAATGGTCAAGACATCCCAATCATATCCTCCATTACTTGTTTTTAGAATCACATTTGTTTTTTGTTCTTTTGATAACCCTCGCACCATTATTCCATGAAGGCGATCTGCGAAACTATAAAAATTAATAGACTCATTGTGAGAAGGAAGAGTATAGCTGAACGGTTTAGGAAAAGTATATTCAGACGATCTTTTCACAGTATCACAGGTATAGTTTCCTATAAGTCCTTTTAGATCTTTTTTATAAACGTAAAAGGCCAAACTATCAAATGTCAACACGGATTCCTTGCTAGCGAATACAATATGTTGTGTTAGTGGAACATCGAAGTTCAGTTTGCTCAATTGTGCAATGCTGTTAAAAGCACTGAAAATAATAAGAGAAAATAATAATCGGTTTTTCATAATTGCTTTGGTTGTTAAATGTGAACCTAAGACGCTGGAATGAAAAAACGTTACAGAAAAAATGTGGCTTATAATCCAATTTGCAAATAATTGCTTTTAAACTGATTTGAAATACTGACAATATCGGTCAAATAAGCTGATTTGATATTCAATCTGTATTTCTCTTTTACTACATAGCCAGGATTAATATGTACGCCTGCTAGCATATTGAAAACTGCACCACTTTTATGATTGATCCAAACGCTCCTTGCATCCAAATCAATGCCAGATTCAAGTTCAAATTTTCCTATTCTTTTTAAAACTCCGAATGAAATAGGCACTTGCACATATTGGCAGCTCCATACTTGTTTGTTTTCCTGAACCAAAACAGACTCGCTTAGCACGATAATTTCCCGATCTTCGGTTATATCATACCAAGTCGTATCATTGCCCTTTAACTTAAAAAATCTTTCTACTACTTCCTTTCTGGTCGTTTTGTTTTCAATCTGTACGATGGAAGAAGTCGTCTCTATTGCTTTTATAAGATAAGAACCATACCCAATCCCTATTCGGGCACGCCAAAAATTCAGTGTTTTTTCATAATGCATCGCAAAAGAATAATTGCGGCTGGAACTAGTGCTGAGATTTGAAACTTTGCTTTTCGTGCTATTATTTCCTGCGGTGATTGAAAAAGAAAAACCATCAATAGACTGGTTTTTGTTGCTATCCACTATGTATACTTTGTGGGTGATAATCAAGGGATCCTTCTCTATCAATACCGTGTCCGCTTTTTGGGCAATAGATTGAAAACAACAAAGCAGGAATAAAAATGGAAGGATCCTAAGCATCTGTAAAACTAGCAAATCACTGCTTTTTTTGCATTCTTTTATGTTCTCGTTTCGAAATTTTAATACTATCGTACTTTACAATAGTATCCCTTTTGAATTGATATACGACAGGCTTTTTGACCACATCTTGTTCTTTGCTAGCCACTGGAGTCGAATGTGGCACTCGTTCAACTGGCACATTTGTCTTGATAGAATCTATTGTCGGCAATATATTAGTTGGTTTTAATTCATTTGTTTTTTGTGAGATCAATGTCATTTTAGCATTTCCTTTCAAAGCCATAGAATTCGAAGCAACCAAAATGGTATCATGCATAACCCTATCGACATAGACTGTATCGGTCCGTGTGAATTGTGTATTTGTTGAATCAAACTGGGGCTGATTAAGACTTAGATATAAAGCTGTACCTGCCATACACATGGTAGCAAGTATGCTGCCCAAATAATACATGTTGAAGTGGTTCCAACGAAAAGTCAAGAACGATTTTACGTCTAGAATAGATTCCAGCTTTAGCCAATCCTTGTCCAGTTCCAAAGGTGCTGGACTTTCGTCTAATTTAGACTGCAATAAACTTTCCAAATTATTATTCGATTCCGCCATGTACTTTGCTGGCAATTGCCATTAATTGTTCTTTGACCATGTTTTTAGACCTAAAATATCGGGTCCGTGATGTATTTTCACTGATATTCAATTGCAATCCTATTTCCTTATGAGAAAAACCATCAAGGGCAAATAGCTGGAACACGATGCGGTATTCTTCTGGTAATAATTGCAAACTATGTTGAACGTCTTCTTTGGTGAAATTTTCAGATTCAGAAAGGCCAGTAGGTTCTTCATTCGTATCGTATTCTGGTATACTCATTTCTGCAATATCCGAGAACTTCATTTTCTTTTTTGATCGTAGATACGAAATGCATTCATTGACAGTCAATCTTTTAAGCCATCCTTCTAATGAACCTTGCCCATTGTAAAGATGTATTTTGTCAAATATTTTGATGAAGCAATCGTGTAGAAGATCTTTGGAATCATCTTGGTTCAACAAGTAGCGGAACAAAATGGCGTATAATACTTTAGCATACTTTCGGTACAGAAATTGCTGTCCCGAACGAATTCCTTTCGAACACGCTTCGGCTAATAATATGTCTTCATTTGCGCTCAATGATTAAAAGACGTAAAAGGGATAAAACGTTACAAGAAAAGTAAAAAATATATATTAGAGCACTATCGTCCGCTTCATAAAGCGAATTTGATTTCTCTCTATGAAACAATCATTCGTTTAAAATGAATAATTAAATAACCTATTGCAGCTTTTTTAGATCGGTATCTAATCGCCCTTCTGATCTATTCATAAAAATCACCTTCGACAAAAACTAAAACTTCACACCCAAAGTTAAATACCAAGTACGGCCTGATGATGGAATAATGCCCGGCCCAGGATAACCGGAAGCTCTTCGTGTGAAATAAAGATTATCATCTAGATTGTTAATTCCTGTTTCGAGAGTTGCAAACTTATAAATGTACTTAGCCGATATGTCCATCACGTAATATTCAGGAATAAGACCAAAAACAGCGTAAGGATCTTTTGTGGCATTTGTTGGATCCGTCAATTGCTCACCTATATAAGAAAACTGATAATTAATTTGTATTTGATTATATTTTATCCCTGCACCATACCTTGACAAAAAACTAGGTACTAACTCGACCTTCCTATTTTGAAAAGCTTTGTTTATCGTATTGGTATAACGTGCGTCATTAATCGAGAAACTAGCGAATACTGGAGTACCGAATTTCGGATCCTTTCTAATTATTTTCCAGACATCAATTTCAAAAAACGATTCCAATCCATAGGTTCTAGATTCGCCTATATTAGTTCTATAACGAATAGAACTGTATGTTGGTGCGCCTACTGCTTTCCCGATTTCTCCTATTCTGTTATTATATCGCATATAATACACACTAAAATCATATTGAAGGATGTTTTTGAAAGTTCCTCTGGCTCCAAGGTCTATTGTATAACCATTTTCATCCTTTATATTGGGATCTACAGCAAAATTCGGATTTACTACTCCTATATCGCTAAACGTAATGGCGCGGTAGTTTTGCGAGGCATTGGCATATATCTCCAAAAACTCTTTGTATTTGTACCCTAGCCCTAATCCAAAAAGCAAAAAGTGCCTTCCTTGATTTCTAGTTTCCTTTATCTGTTCGTTTTTTAGCACATTGCCAGCACCATCGGTTACTCGATTGGCATAATATCCTTTCGACTGGGTGTTGATATATTCGAATCGCACTCCTGGCGTAATACTTAGTTTTTCGGAAAGGAAAAAGGCATGTTCTGCAAAAGCAGAGTAGTTGACTCCAGGAAAAGTAAAATCAGAATTTTCGAGCGAATCAGGATTTAGATATTGAAACTCTGGTTTATCTCCAGCCGAGCCTTGTCCTTGTTTTCGAATGGTTTGGCCTCTATACAATCTAAAACCAACAACAAACACTTGTGAACGTTTTCCAATCATGTAACGATGTAGCAAACGCGTCTCATTTCCCAAATTAAAATAGGTATCCACTAGCAAGTTACGATTGATTTTGGGATCGTCTTGATTAGTGATTCGACTCAAATTGCCCAATGCATCTCGCCCAGAATAGATTCCGAAAAAACGTGTATTCAAATGCGTGCGTGCTGAAAACTTATAATCGGCTGAAAGGGCAAACAGATTCCAATTGACACGAAACCAATTGCGCTTTCGGTTTACTTGTGTTGGGTCTGTATTAAACTGCTTATCAGTAAGGCCGCCTGCCATTTGCGATAGATAAGTCATTCGAGTAAAATCGGCTTTGATCGAAAGTTTTTCGGTAGCCTGATAGGTCACAGTTCCATAGCCCATGTCCAAGTTGAAACTAGAATACGGACGCCAACAATCACCTTGTTTGTGTTGATAGAAAGCATAATACTTAAATTTGCCTTTTGTACCACCGACTGAATTGTAACTGTTGAAAAATTTATATGCTCCTAAGGTTTGTCTACTTACTACTTCGATCGGTTTGGCGGCACCATCTTTCATTTTGAAATTCAACAAACCACCAAATTGCGTTCCATATTGAAGTGAAGCCGCACCACGTACTACTTCGATTCTGTCGATAGATTCCATCGGTGGCGTGTAATAGCTTTCAGGATAACCCAAAGCATCGGCACTTATATCATAGCCGTTTTGACGAGTATTAAAATTAGCTGTACGGTTAGGACTCAAACCTCTGGCCCCTATTCCTAACTGAATCCCTGCACAATCACTTTCCCAAATATTCAGTCCAGGCACTTTGGCGAAAACTTGTCGGGCATTGTTAGAAGCAAGATTGGCGTTCATGTTTTTCATCACAATCACCTCCGTTTTTTTGCCTTCGTAAATAGCAGTCCCTTCCACGGTTTTTAGCTTTTCCATATCGCTCACACCTGTGCCTTGAGTCTCGACCTGCACTTCCGAAAGTTCGTAACGAAGACTATCCATATACACCACCACAAACGTATCTTTGCTAATGGCTATTTTTTGATGAATCGTACCGAAACCTTCTTTGTAGAATACTAATTCAGCATTCCCAACATCAAACGCTTCAAAAGCAAATAAGCCTTTTTCGTCCGATTTTTGATGTTTTTTGGAATGTTTTAAATGAATCCGAACACCTGACAAAGGCGAATTATTCGAGGTTTGAATAACTTGTCCTTTTAGTATCCACCTTTGTTCGCTTTCCTGAGAATAAGCCACAAATGAGACAAAAAGAAATAAAATGCAAAAGCGAAACAACACTGTTCTTATTTAGACTAATTTAAAATAGACCGTAAAAATACGATTAGATTCTTATTAGGCAAGAAATTCGATTCAATAATCCCTTAAAAATTTTGTAATCAATTGATGCCTTCAGTTTAAAATGAAGGCATCAATGCAGATTGTAAATTAAGCCTTCTTCAAAAACTCAGATTTGAGCACCATTGCTGTCTTTTTCCACTAAACCAGTTTCGACCCAAGGAGGAAATTCTGACATCTATGAATAGGATTGAAGTAATAACGAGCTCTAAATTAGCTTTTAATTTTTGAAAAAAGCATTAATTCTAATGAATAAAATATCAAATATATCGTTCAGTTAATACACACGCAATGTATATTTCCATAAACAAGTATTTTTTGTTGAAGAAAGAATTGATCTCAAAAACCAAGTTTTGGATAATTTGGAAAGCATAGTTTCCAACTACAATCGAATACTTCTATTTCAAAAAAGTGAGATATCTTGACGAAAAATCAGAATTTTGTTTTTTTGCGCAACAATCGAACGCTTTTTTCTATTGGTGTTTTTGTTAAAAATCCCAAGCAAAATCAAGAATACTAGTACTAAATATTTCAGATAAAAGGGTCTGTGCATCCTAAAGTAATGTGTTATAAAAATACGATTAAAGCCAACAACATGTTGACTTTAATCGCTGTGTTTTTTTACATGTTAAAACTCCGCATTTTTAGGAGTACGCGGGAAAGGAATCACGTCACGAATGTTGCTCATGCCGGTTACAAACAGCATCAAACGCTCGAAACCAAGGCCAAAACCTGCGTGTGGGCATGTTCCAAATCTGCGTGTATCCAAATACCACCAAAGATCACTTTCGTGTATTCCTACTTCTTTCACACGCTGAGTCAGTTTTTCGAGGTTTTCCTCACGTTGCGAACCACCTATGATCTCGCCAATTCCAGGGAACAAAACATCCATCGCACGAACGGTTTTGCCGTCCTCGCTTTGTTTCATGTAGAAAGCTTTGATTTCCTTCGGATAGTCAGTCAATATTACAGGACGTTTGAAATGTTTTTCGACTAAATAACGCTCGTGTTCCGATTGTAAGTCAGTTCCCCAATCGACTTTGTATTCAAATTTCTGACCTGAGTTTTTCAAAATCTCAACACCTTCGGTATAAGTCAGCCTTTGGAAAGGATTTTCGATCACAAATTGCAGTCTTTGAATCAGTTCTTTGTCGTACATGTTGTTCAAGAATTCCAAATCGTCTTTGCAATTCTCTAGAGCATAACTGATGAGGTATTTCAAGAAATCTTCGGCCAAATTCATATTGTCCACCAACTCGTTGAAAGCCACTTCAGGTTCTATCATCCAAAACTCAGCCAAATGGCGAGTGGTGTTGGAGTTTTCTGCACGGAAAGTGGGCCCAAAAGTGTACACTTCGCCCAATGCCATTGCGGCAAGTTCGCCTTCTAGCTGACCAGAAACGGTCAGATTGGCTTCTTTACCAAAAAAATCTTCTTTAAAATCGACCGAGCCATCTTCGGTAAGTGGTGGATTTTTAGGATCCAAAGTTGTTACACGGAACATTTCGCCTGCTCCTTCAGCATCTGAACCAGTGATAATAGGCGTGTGTACATATACAAAACCTCGCTCGTTAAAGAACTTGTGTACCGCAAAAGCCATTGCATGACGCATTCTCAGAACAGCCCCAAAAGTGTTGGTACGTGGGCGTAAATGGGCGATTTCACGCAAAAACTCCAAGGTATGTCCTTTCTTTTGCAAAGGAAACGTTTCTGGATCGGCAGCACCGTACAATTCGATCTCTCTTGCCTGAATTTCAACCGTTTGTCCTTTTCCCATCGACTCTACCAGCAAGCCTTTCACGGCAATACAAGCGCCTGTCCCGATGGTTTTTAATACATTTTCGTCAAAATTGGCCACATCTACCACAATCTGAATATTGTGAATGATCGAACCATCGTTCAATGCGATGAATGCTACTCCTTTGCTATCACGCTTGCTTCGTACCCATCCTTTTGCTAACACTTCGGTACCAGGTTGGCCGTTTTGCAAAAGGTCTTTAACTTTTATTCTTTTCACGTTGATACTATTTTTTGAAATCAATCACCAATCAGTAATTGAAATTATATTAGGACTACAAAACAAGTGTTTTTTGGCCAGTTAATCAATAGGAAATTCTGTACACTGTTCCTAGTGTACAACCCAAATGGTCTTTCGGATGGATTAAAGACTACCCAGCTTCATTTTTTGTTTCACAGAACGAGGCTAAACTCATAAACAAAAAACAATCTTGTAAACAGTTACATTTCTCGAAATCACAAAACCCTTATGATTTTATTTAATCACATTTTTTGCGAATATCAGGGCCCAAACTGATGCGTATGGCAAATTATTTGACAAAGTACTAATTGTTGGGTTTAGTACTTATGAATAAATATTCATAAGAGATATGAATCAAACGGCCACAATGGTGGTTTTTGGAAATAAACCAGCTTAACTAGTCAATTGGAGGGTCTGCTGAGATTATCAATAGACCCTCTTAATATTTGAACTTGCTTGTGAATTTCCAAATAATATAAGAGGATGAAAAGTACTAGATTAAATTTTATTCACATGTTACTGCAATAAAAAAAGGGTATTAAGTCCTAAAACCTAATACCCAATTCCTAAAACCTAAAAGAAACCTACGCCTTCCAGAATTTTCTCAAATCCAAGGTGTGTGGATGTTCCTTGTCTATCACCGGTTTTACGATGTCATAAAGTATAGGAGTTTCATTTGGCAAAAGGTATCTTTCTACCGCTTGATAAGCTTGTTGCGGAGGAAGTGCTTCTGGTGTAAATCCTTCGTTCCAGAAACGGCTAATTCTGCGACCTTCTGCTTCGTAAGAATTTACAGGGAAAGCATCATACGCCCTTCCGCCTGGGTGAGCCACATAATACGTGCAGCCTCCAATCGAGCGCGAATTCCAAGTATCAATAATGTCAAATATCAAAGGCACATCTACGCCAATGGTAGGGTGCATGGCCGATGGTGGCGACCAAGCTTTGTATTTCACGCCAGCTACAAATTGTCCTTTTGTGCCAGTACTTATCAACGGAACGCGCACACCGTTACAGGTGATGGCGTATCTCTCTTCGGTAAATCCAGTGACTTTTATCTGCACTTTTTCGACTGACGAATCCACAAAACGTGAGGTGCCGCTACTGCCCATTTCTTCGCCTAATACGTTCCAAGGTTCTATCGCCATACTCAATTCCATGCGAATAGTACCCACATCTATTTTGCCATAGAAAGGGAATCGGAATTCGAAGAAAGGTTCTAACCAACTCATTTGGAAAGGAAAACCATGATCGGCCAAATCGTCTACCACACTTTGCATGTCTTCACGCACAAAATGTTCCATCAAATACTTATCGTGCAACTCGGTGCCCCAACGTACTAGTTTGTGTTTGTAAGGTTCTTTCCAGAAACGCGCAATTAGCGTACGAACCAGCAATAACTGAATCAAACACATGTGCTTGTGCGGAGGCATATCGAAACCTCTGAATTCTAAGATTCCCAAACGCCCACTTGACGAATCGGGCGAGTATAATTTGTCGATACAGAATTCGGCACGGTGCGTGTTGCCGGTTACATCTATTAATAAGTTTCTGAAAATACGATCTACCAACCAGAAAGGCACTTCACCTTCTTCTGGGATTTGTTCAAACGCAATTTCTAGCTCATACAATATCTCTTGTCTTCCTTCGTCCACCCTTGGCGCCTGACTAGTGGGGCCAATAAAAGAGGTAGCAAACAGGTACGAGAGTCCAGGATGGTGTTGCCAGTAAGTAATCAAACTACGTAGTACATCTGGTCTTCTTAATATCGGACTATTAGCTGGCACATCGCCACCAATCGTAATGTGGTTTCCTCCGCCAGTTCCGGTATGGCGTCCGTCCAACATGAACTTTTCGCTACCCAATTTCGAAAGGCGAGCTTGTTCGTAAAGGATGTCGTAATTGTTCACCAAATCGTCCCAAGACTTGGCAGGATGCACGTTTATTTCCAATACACCAGGATCAGGCGTCACCATCAACTTGGTCAAACGGTTGTCTTTAGGTGGGTCGTAACCTTCTATTCGTACAGGTATTTTCAGGTCAGCAGCCGTAGCCTCTATTGAAGCCAACAAATCCAAATAATGTTCTAAATAATGAAGCGGAGGCATGAATACATACATCATACCATCGCGTACTTCCACACATAAAGAGGTACGAATCGTGAATACTTCGAACAAAGGTTCTGGTTCTTTTCCAGCTTCTTCCTCTTGTGCTTTTTTAGTTTTTAGTTGTTGTCTGCCAAATTTTACTTCTTCCTCCTCTTCAACTTCTTCGACCACCTTTTTCTTGGTCTTCATTTGTTCAGGAATAGTCTCGTCTACCTCGTCATTGATCCTCGATTTTACTTTCGAATGATAATCTTCCAAATCGGGTAAATCTTCAAACGGACTACGTTCTACTTTTTCCCTTTTATTCAACGACATATATGGAAGCGAATCCAACGGAAGTCTAAGTCCAATTGGCGAATTGCCTGGTGTCAAGAACAAATGCTTTCTTCGCAATTCCCAAGCACAACTCAACCAACGGTTATTCCAATAATTCCATTCCAATGGCAACACAAACCCTACTGGAGTGTCGAGTCCGTCTGTTAGAAGCTCCATCAAGCGTTTGCGCTCTAATGGGTCTTTCAAATTGTATTTTAGCGGATCTATATTGACAGGCAATCTACCTTCTTCCCATAAGAAATAAACAATATCCTCATAAGCAGCCATCGCATTGTTCTCATTCACTCCCAAATAGTTGGCAAGCTTCTTGATAAACAATGCAGCATGTTTTGGAGTCAAATCATAGTTCCGTTTGTCTTCAGCAATTAAACTAGGATCGTTCCATATATTCAATCCGTCCTTTCTCCAATAAAGCGAAATTTGCCAACGAGGAAGTGGCTCTCCTGGATACCATTTTCCTTGCCCGTAATGTAAAAGCCCACCCTTCGCTAGCTGGTCGCGAAGCCTCACCGCCAACTCGCCACCCAAATAGCGTTTGTGTGCTCCATCGGCTGTAGAGTTCCATTGTGCCGATTCCATGTCTTCTACCGAAACAAAAGTGGGTTCGCCACCCATCGTCATTCGTACATCATTGGCATCCAAATATTTATCTACCAAACGTCCAAGTCCCATCGCAGTAGCCCATTCTTCTTCAGAATAAGGTTTCGACACTCGAGGGTCTTCGTGTATACGTGTTACTTCATTGCTGAATTTGAAGTCAATTACCTCACAAACATCGCTATATCCAGTCACAGGCGCAGCACTTACAGGGTCTGGTGTGCAAGCGAGTGGAATATGCCCTTCACTAGTCAACAGTCCAGACGTGGCATCCAAACCAATCCAGCCTGCTCCTGGTACATATACTTCCGCCCAAGCGTGTAAATCGGTAAAATCTTGTTCAGGGCCAGACGGGCCATCTACCGCTTTTTGGTCGGCCGTTAGTTGTACCAAATAACCTGACACAAAACGAGCCGCAAGCCCCAAATGCCTAAGAGCCTGCACCAACACAAAAGCGGAATCTCTACATGATCCCAAAGCCATCCCAAGCGTTTCTTCGCAGGTCTGCACTCCAGTTTCTAGACGAATCGTATAATTTACCGCTTTGTATAAGTCATAGTTGATCTTCACGAGGAAGTCTACCATGTTCAAATGCGTAATTTTTTTGTAATCACTCACCCATTTCATCAATAATGGGCCACTTTCCTTTATTTCTAAATAGGGAAGCAATTCTTTTTTCAACTGCTCGTCATATTCAAACGGATATTTGGCAGCGTAATCTTCAATGAAAAAGTCGAAAGGATTTATCACCGTCAAATCAGCAATCACTTCCACATCAAAACTCATGTGGTCGGTAGGTTCAAGAAAAACCACACGGCCTAGAAAGTTGCCAAATGGGTCTTGTTGCCAATTTATAAAATGTTTTTCAGGCGTTACTTTCAGCGAATAAGCCAAAACAGGCGTGCGACTATGTACCGCAGGACGAAGACGGAATACATGAGGCGAAAGCGTGACAAACCGATCGTACTTATAAGATGTCTTGTGAGACAGTGCAACTCTTACTGGCATATTCGTTTAGGTTAAGGTTAAGGCAGTGTTTAAAAATAGGGAATATTATTTTTAGAAGGAAATATTTTCTCACAAATCGAAAACAGAAATATTGAATCACAAATTATGAAATTATGAATAATGAGTGATGAATTAGTGAGGTAATTTATGCCTCAAATCAAACAAAAAAATCAGTGTAAATCGGCAAAATCAGTGTTCTGATAAATTGGGCGCATCCGCCCGTGAAAAACGGGGCGGTCGGGCAGAACTACGTTCGCAAATTTCATACTCTCGTATTCATTTGTGTTTCAATCTTTTTTTGCGGAAGAGCAAAAAAAGGATTTCTACTACTATCCCTTGCGCAACACCAAAACAAAACAAAAACAAAACTTAGCGATCATCAGTCTAATCCGTTCAATCAGTGTTCCAAAACAAAAATCAGCGTTAATCTATCAATCCGTAAAATCTGCGATCAAAGATTCCTAGTTTTGTAGTCCAATAAACCGAAGCAATGATTCCACTATTTTATAACCTATATATATGAGGGGGCGCGTAGTCAAATCCACAGGTTCGTGGTACGAAATAATGGAAGAAGAAGACGGCTACCGAGTCAAAGCAAGGTTACGTGGAAAATTCAGGATGGCAGGTTTGAAAGTGACCAACCCCGTAGCAGTAGGCGATTGGGTGCGGTTCGAAAAAGAACAATCCGTCACTGGTCAATACGAAATTTTAGAAATAGAATTACGTGAAAATTATTTCATTAGAAAATCAACCCACAAAACCGCCCACGATCATCTAGTAGCCACTAATTTAGATCAGATCATTATTCTTTTTACCCTCCAAATGCCACGTACCTCTATTGGCTTTTTGGACAGGGCATTAGTCACAGCCGAAGCCTACCGAATTCCGGTTGTCATCGTTTTCAACAAAATCGACATTTATTCAGACGATCAGAAACAAGAAATCGAATATTATGCAGAAGCCTACCGCAACTTAGGCTACGATTGCCTGTTAGCATCAGCACTCGAAAATATAGGACTCGAACCAGTAAAGGAAAAGTTGGCTGGAAAAACCACACTAGTCATGGGACATTCAGGCGCAGGCAAGTCCACCTTGATGAACACTCTTTTTCCAGGCTTAAACCTCACGACTTCCGAAATTTCTCCATTTGCACAGAAAGGAGTCCACACCACCACCTTTGCCGAAATGTTCGAACTCTCGGACGACACATTTCTAATAGACACACCAGGAATCAAAGAACTCGGAATCAGCGAAATAGGAGAACAGGAACTTTCGCATTACTTCCCCGAAATGCGTGCACTTATCGGTCAATGTCGCTTCCATAATTGTCGCCATCTGAATGAACCCGATTGTGCCGTTCAAAAAGCTTTGAAGGAAGGAACAATCCAAGGATTTCGTTTTAACAGCTATGTGAGTATTATTTCAGGAGAAGATAACAGAAAATAGCCAATTACATCTCAATGTCGTTTAGTTAAGCAAAAAGCCCCACCTAAATCCTCCCCACGGGGAGGACTTCTGAGCCCTTTCCCCACGGGGAAAGGGTTGGGATAGGGGCTTTTCAAACATTATTAACCCTTAACTAAACGACATTGAATTACATCGTGTTTTTTGTACGATTATTGCACAATACTTACACTTTCAGGTTTTTCAAAAACGCCCCACTATATTTGTTTCAACTTTAATATATTATGAAATATACTTTATTGATTTTAGCTTTAGGAGTTTGCACTTTTTCAAATGCTCAGACAAAGAAAAAGAAGACGACCACAAAAACTTCTACCACATCCAAAACTTCCACCCTTTTAAAAACAGCAACGTCAGCAGTGGGCGTAAATTCACTTTCGGAAGCAGATATTTCTAAAGGTTTGAAAGATGCTTTGACAATTGGATCTAAAAATGCCTCCACCCAGCTAAATGCCTTAGATGGTTTCAACAAGAACTCACTGATCAGAATACCTTTCCCTCCCGAAGTACAACAAGTTGCAACCAAATTGCGTGATATGGGCATGGGAAGCAAAGTAGACGAATTTGAAGTAACTCTCAATCGTGCAGCCGAACAAGCAGCAAAAGATGCCGCTCCTATTTTTGCAAATGCAATCACTCAAATGACCATTTCTGATGCAAAGAATATACTGACAGGTTCCAACAATGCCGCTACTACCTATTTGCAAAGCAAAACAACAGATGCATTAGTGACTTCATTTTCCCCGACTATCAAATCAGCATTAGGTTCAAGCATGGCCACTTCCAAGTGGACTGAAATAACCACTTTGTATAATAAATTACCTTTCATAACCGCAGTAGAAACTGATCTAACAAAATATACCACCAATAGAGCCCTTGCAGGACTATTTTCGGTAGTAGCTGATGAAGAAAAGAAAATTAGAGAAAATCCTACAGCGAGGGTTACAGATGTCCTGCAAAAAGTATTTGGTAGTGTAAGCAAGTAATAGCAATAAAATAAACGATATGAACACAGAGTATAAAGATCCGCTTTGGCATTTATTGAATCATAGGTATTCGTCACATCCTTGGCATGGAGTTTCCATCGGGCCAAACGCTCCAGAAGTTGTTACCAGCTTTATCGAGATGACGCCTCATGATACCGTCAAATACGAAATCGACAAAGAGTCAGGTTTTCTTAAACTAGATCGTCCTCAAAAATATTCAAACGTTTTTCCTGCATTATATGGTTTTGTACCCAAAACCTTTTGCGATACTTCAATCGCAGAATATTGCATGCAAAAAACCGATCGTACAGGAATTGTAGGTGATGGCGACCCACTAGATATTTGCGTACTTACCGAAAGAAACATCACACACGGTAACATTCTATTAAAAGCCATCCCAATAGGAGGTTTCAGAATGATTGATGGTGGCGAAGCAGACGATAAAATTGTTGCCATCCTTCAAGGAGACGAAGTATATTCGAGATGGAAAGACATTGATGATGTTCCACCATCTATCATTGAACGCCTCCGTCATTACTTCCTTACCTATAAGGACATTCCAGGTGCCACAAAAAGAAAAATAGAGATCACACACGTTTATGGCCGAGACGAAGCCCTCGAAGTAGTGAAACGAAGCATGCAAGACTACCAAGCCCGTTATGGCCGCTTAGAAGAAGAATTGTCTTATATGCTAAGACTATCTAAAGACTAATAACAAATCATGCCTTTTTAATGATCAATGGCCTGCAGACGGAAGTTTGTAGGCCATTCATTGATGGATCTGCAACAATATCGTTTGCCCATCTATTTTTTAATAATCGTAC
Source organism: Cytophagales bacterium (assembly GCA_043769845.1). GTDB lineage: Bacteria > Bacteroidota > Bacteroidia > Cytophagales > UBA9547 > UBA9547. Next base: position 16,720 of record JAYVIX010000192.1, on the reverse strand, counting down.
TCCACTTTCTGTTAAAATTGCTTTTAACCCGATTGTCATATTTCAATATTTCATTACTGGTTTACCTTGTAGTAGAATCTGACCTTTTAATCTTTATGACAACATGTTACATTGATCAAAGGCTTCACCTTAACTTCTGACCAGTACAAGAAAATCATGGACTCTCTCGCTTTGGTAGAAAATAAAAACTGAATACTTGACCAAAGAACTGTGGACAAAGTAACACCTGGACAGCAACAGCCGAAAGTAGACCGTACTCTTAAATCGTCCAATTCAACCAAAGGGACTAGTCATAATGAATTTTATAGAGATGCCACTAACGGATATTTTAGTTACAATCTATTGACCAATAAAGAGACAAATCTGACATTGATGGTGCGCTACTGGGGTAATGAATCGGGTTCAAGAACCTTTGACATTACTGTTGATGGAGCTAAACTTGTAACAGAGAATATTACAGGTAAATGGAATGTCAACGATTTTGTAAATGTGGAATATTCCTTGCCAAACAACATGGTGCAAGGAAAAGATTCTATCCGTGTGGCTTTTGTGGCAGCGGCAAATAACACAGCAGGAGGTGTATTTGATGTACGTATACTTCGCAAATCCACTTCTTCTGGTGAAATGGTACTCAATGGCGAATTTGACCTTGGAACAACAAACTGGACTTTACAAAATTTCAGTGGGGCTGGCAGCACCATGAGCGTGGTAACAAATGCTGGTTTATCAGGTGCAAATGCTTTGAAAGTATGTCCCACTAATTCCGGTACTGCCGATTGGAATATTCAATTACAGCAACAAACACCTTTGACCGTTGGCAAGTCTTATGTACTATCGTTCATGGCGAAGGCTGATGCTGCCCGAACTATAATTGCTGCCGTACAACAGAATCCAAGTCCATACACGTTCTACATGCAACAAAGTGCTGGTTTGACAACCGCAGCTAAAAGCTTTAGTTTCCCCTTTACAGCCACTGCTACAGATGCTGAATCCAATGTCAAATTTTTCTTTGGCACCAATTCCACTTGTGTGTATCTGGATAAAGTATCCTTGAAAGAAAGTTCTGTCGTTACTGGTATGGAAGAAACTGATCGGAATTTGTCGGTTTTGGTTTATCCCAATCCTTTCGAACAATCATTCATAGTGGATTTGTCTGGCGAATACCGTTACCAATTGCTAAACGCTTCAGGAATAGAAATTGCCAGAGGAAACGCCAATGGCAGAACAACTTTGGGTAAGGATTTACAATCTGGAATTTATATCCTAAATCTAACTACTGATAAACAGAACAAGACATTAAAACTCTTAAAACAATAAATCGAATCAATTATTTAGAAAGTTAGTGTTCTATAAACGTGATTGATGTTACGGATGTCTTCGCTTGGAGTGAAAGCATCCGTTTTTTCGTCATCATTTTCCGACCAAAAAAATCTAAAAAAACCGACTTATTGTTTACCAATCGAACCGCAAGATTGTAGGAGGTCATTATTTCAGTCTAATTGGATTTTAACAACAAAAATTATGAAAAAATACCTACAATTATTGCTTTGTGCAACGCTGTTTTTCGGGCAAACAGAGTTTGCAAATGCTCAACTTGCGAAATGCAAAGGCAAATACTTTGGAAACATCATTTCAAATACTGTTCAAAGCAATTACACTGGACTCTGGAATCAGATGACGATGGAAAATGCCTCCAAATGGCAGTCTACAAATGGTTCTATAGGTAATTATAGTTTTGCTGGCTCAGATAAGGGCTTTAATTGGGCCAAGGACAATGGTGGATTATTTAAATACCACACTCTGATCTGGGGTGCTCAAACAGCTGGTTGGGTGACAAATGCCACTTCAGCTACTATTCAGGCTGAAATTCCAAAATATATCAAAGCTGTTGCCGATCATTACAATCCTATGGGAGGCCTAAAGCTGATTGATGTATTGAATGAACCTGTTAATACAAAAGTGAATGACAATTTAAAAAATGCCCTAACAGCGGGTTATAAAGCGGAACCTGCAAATGCAGGAGACATTAACAACCAATACGGTTGGGCTATTTGGTGTTTTCAGTTGGCTAGAAAGAATTTCCCAAATGCGGTTTTGTTAATCAACGAGTTTAACATCGAGATGAACTGAACAATTGCAGAGCACCTTACATTGCGATGAGTAATGCCATTAAAAATGCACCAAATATTACTGATGGCAAGAAAAACCGGTATTGGTCTTCAAGCTCATGGTGTGGAAAACTTGACAGCAGCCAATTTCAAAGCTTGTTTAGATGAAATCTGGACAAAAACAGGTCTTCCTCTTCATATTACAGAATTTGATGCGACTGTTAGCACTAATGAGCAAAAGCAACGTTCTGTTTATTCTACACTAATTCCTGTGGCTTGGGAACACCCTCATGTGGCTGGTATTACTCTATGGGGTTTCATAGAGGACCAAACTTGGATAACAGGTTCAGGTCTTATAAACAATGGCACTGATCGTCCAGCAATGACTTGGTTGAAATCGTACATGGCAGGAAGACCTAGTCTGGCATGTTGCCCTGCACCAGCTCCATTTGCAGCTTGCAACGGTAGCAATCCTCCAACTGTGGCATTTACAGCACCTGCTGCCGATAATGCTTCTTTTACTCAAGGTACTGCAATAACGTTAACAACTACTGCTACTGATGCAGACGGTTCGATTGCAAGTGTGAAATTCTATGATGGAACAACATTGTTAACTACTTAGAATCAAACGAAAACACAAATGTGTCGACTTTGATAATCCCTAAATGAAGAATTCTTTAAAGAAGTAGCAGCTATTTTTTTACGATCGGAATTGAAGAAATTTATTGTTCATTTCGAATGAAATTAATTTAAATCTTAACATAATAATATCCTATTTTGTAATTTTGTTTGAAACCTCTCAGATATGGACGATTACAAAATTATCATATACATCGTATTAGGTGGCTTGTATTATGGCTACAAATTCCTTTCAAAAAAGAAGGAAGAACAACCTGCGCCAGTCCCAGTACATAAAAGGTCGCAACAGTCAAGATCTCAAGAAACAAACCGCCCAACTTCGGTGCAAGATTTGCTTCAGGAAGTAAAAAATCAACAAGAAAAGAATCAGAAACCAGTTTCGAGGCCGTTTTATGAAACATTGGAACGAACGAATTACGAAACGATCGAATACGATACCAATCCAGAAAAAGCAGTAGTCGAAAATGTGAATCCATATACTTATTACAAAACGCTGAATGCAGATACGATGGAAGATGGATCGTCTCGTTTTGCAGAATTTGTAACTGGTGCAAAAAAGCAACACCCCATTTTGAATTCGCTCAAAGACAAAAAGAAAGTGCGCGAAGCATTTATCATGAGTGAGATTTTTAGCAAAAAATCCTATTAATTTCATTTATTCTTTAGGTAGGATTACTACATCTTTTATGCATGAATGCCGTTAATGAAAGAACCTTCGGCAAAGGACAATAAAGGGAATTCGGCTTCTGATACTATTAATGTCAAAATAAATGTGCCACAGGGACCTTTCGATGGAACAGCAATGACTATTCATGGTATCATTCAGGCCGAATTTTTCGATGTAGGTGGGAATAACGTAGCCTATTTTGACGATAGTCCAGGAAGCGCAGTGACGCCTATAATCAACTTTCGTACCAGCGAAAATGTGGACATCGAAACCTGTACCGATGCAGGTGGTGGCTGCAATTTGGGCTATGCAATTGCTGGAGAATGGCTTGAATACACGGTTGACGTTGCTGCCACAGGAACTTATAAACTAGACTTAAGGGTAGCTTGCAATGGTGAAGGACGCACCATTGCCTTGACGATGGACGGAAGCAGTATCGCCAACAAAGTTGCGATTCCGAATACCGCTGGCTGGCAAACATGGACAACAGTGACGGTAAACAATGTTGCCCTCACTTCTGGCCAGTCGTATAGCCCAACAAATATTGGGCTATAATCGACTCTTGTTCCTGAATAGTTTTATCTGATTTTATCATCTCGTTTACACTGTAATTCGTGTAAACCTGTTTCAAGACGAGACTTCTTGCTGTCAAATGGTATTTCCCAATCCTTTTAAAGATCATTTGAATGTGTCAATAAATGGAAGTTTTTGGTATGAACTAACAAGTACCGCAGGGATAATTTTGGAGGAAGGAAATTCAGAAAACCGAATAGAATTCAAGACACTATATCCAAAAGGAATCTATCTTATAAAGGTGAAACAAGGAGATAAGGTAAAAGTGACTAAGCTATTGAAAGATTAATTGTTTGAAACTGAGGATTCAATCAAACCTGACAGGTCTTGCAAAACCTGTCAGGAAAAAAGATTTTTAAACTCCAAAAAACTCAGAATCCAAACGCTCGCCTACGGTATATAGTTTGCTGATAGTTTCGTTCAGATAGTCCATTGTATTGAACTCGATTTCTTCGTACTGTAAGTATTGAAACTTGGCGGTAAGCTTGCCTACATAAAACTCCACTGTGTTTTTATCACCAGCATTGTGCAAGCCTAGAATTTTTAAATGGTTCTGAACTTCGGTCAAGTTGAATAGAAGCGATTTTGGAAAATGCTCATTTAGCAACAAGAATTCGATACAGTTTTTACGATTTGGCGAAGATTTGTAATGTCTTCGACACATATCGAAACTTTCGCACGATTTCAATAGTGTAGACCATTGATAGTTTTCTACCGCAGTATTGAGCAACGATTTGTCCATCCTTTCGATGTCTTCCAACTTGGAAATAAGAATGCGCGTAATCTGCATGGCACGTTCCAAATGAATTCCCAAACTGATGATCGACCATTCCAAATTGCGGAACAAGGTATTGTCAATATATCCTTTTACGATGGCACTATTGTCCAGCACAAGCATGCTGAAATCATAGATATCCTCGCCAATATCAGCCTTCATCGAAAAATCGTTGGCAGCATGGTAGTATTTATTGATCGATTCCCACAACTCAGACGAAAGCGTGTCACGAGCGCCACGGGCGCTTTCGCGCGCCAAACTAATGTTGGAGATGATCGAAAAAGGATGGTTGAAATCGGTGGTTAAATAGGTGAGGACATCCTCATCTACTAGTGTTTCGTGATCTTCTTTATACAGTACTTCCAAACCCGACATGTTCAGGATTGATTCCAAAACCATTTCCTTTTTCTGTGAAATAGGAGCATCCAAAGCCGAAAAATACTGTACTCTGGTATAGCGAGACATGTGTTCGGCACGCTCAATATATCGCCCCATCCAAAACAAACTATTTGCAATTCTTGATAACATATTTCTTCTAATTAATAATTAGTAATTTTTAATTAATAGACAAAAACTGCCCAAAACCACTATTCATTTTTAATTGTAAATTATTAATTAATCTTCAAGTACCCAACTGTCTTTTGCGCCACCGCCTTGTGAAGAATTAACTATTAGATTTCCTCTTTTGAGCGCAACTCTCGAAAGTCCACCTTTGACCACATAACTTTGGTCTTTTCCCATCAAACAATAGGTTCTAAGGTCGATGTGTCTAGGTTCGAATTCGTCTGTTTCGTCAATAAAAGTAGAGTGTACCGAAAGGGATAACATCGGTTGGGCGATGTATTTTCTACGATTCGCCACAATCAGTTTGCGGCAATCTTCTATTTCTTCTTTGGTCGATTTTGGCCCAATCATGATTCCATAACCTCCCGACTCGTCCACTGGCTTGATGACGAGATTGTGGATATTCTCCATCACATATTTGTACTCATCGTCTAATTCGCAACGGTATGTTTGGACATTGTTCAAAATTGGTTCTTCTCCCAAATAGTATTTGATAATGTCTGGAATGTAGCTGTACACCGCTTTATCGTCAGCAGCACCACAACCAGGGGCATTTAGTAATGAAACGTTTCCTGCTTTGTAGGCACTGATGATGCCTGCTACACCCAAAACCGATTCCTTGCGCCATACTTTCGGATCTAAGAAATCGTCATCGACACGTCTGTAAATCACATCCACGCGTTTTGGGCCATTGATTGTTTTCATGTACACAAATTTGTTTTCAACAAACAAATCGCGCCCTTCTACAAGTTGGATTCCCATGTTCAAGGCCAAAAACGAATGCTCGTAATAGGCCGAATTGTACATGCCAGGCGAAAGCACGACACAAGTAGGGTTGTCCAAACCATCAGGAGCGACCGATTGCATAATCGATAATAGTTGTTCAGGATATTCTTCAACCGAATGCACTTTGTATTGACGTAGCAAATTGGGCAACGTTTTTTTCATCGCAATTCTATTGGCGATCACATAACTCACGCCTGATGGACAGCGCACGTTATCCTCAAGAATATAGAATTTTCCGTCACGATGTTTGATAATATCTGTTCCTGAAACGTGGTTATATACACCACCAACAGGTTTAATTCCTTCCATTTCTTTCAAATAGTATTTCGCACTAAAAACAAGATCAGGCGGAATTACCTTGTCTTTAAAAATCTTCTTACCGTTGTACATATCGTGCAAGAAAAGGTTGATGGCTGTGTTTCGTTGAATGACGCCTTTTTCAACAGTAGCCCATTCTTTGGCGGGCATAATGCGCGGAAAAAGGTCGAATGGCATAATGCGTTCTACTCCTCGTTGTTTGTCGGAATAAACCGCAAAAGTGATTCCTTGATTGTAGAATGATACTTTGGCGTATTCGTTCAGTTCTTTGAAATCGAGCGGGGTCAGCTGGTCAAACTGCCCTATCAGGCTTTCATAATGGTTTCTCACAGACGAATCCTGCGAAAAAACCTCGTCAAAATGGTCTCCATCTACTTTATAAGACGAAAAGACTCCGTTTTTTTCTTTCACTTCCATCGTGTTCAATATTTAGAGCAAAAAATAAAAAAAGCACCACAATTCAAACAGAAGTACTTTAAATTTTAAGCTTGTTTTTAGAAATATAGGACTTTTAATAACACATTACATTAAAAATGGAGCAAAAAAAATATTTTCACCAAAACAATAATACTTCACCACTATGAAGGACAATTAGTTAAGGAAATTTACTCTTAGGCTACTTTTTTCATTGTTGTGTGGAAATATCATATAATTTTGTGGTACAGCCACTATTTCAACATTCAATTTTTATGCAATTTTTTCAAAAAACATTTCGACTAAAATCATATAAACGAGGTTTTCATTTGATAACCAAAGAAATAAAAAACGAGATGCCCGAATTGTCTACCGTTACGATGGGCGTTTTGCATGTTTTCCTTCATCATACCACAGCCGCATTGGCTATCAACGAAAATACGGACCCTACGGTTCGGGAAGATTTGGAATCGCACTTGAATGTGATCGTGCCAGAAAATGCGCCTTATTATAAGCACCAGAGTGATGAGCCAGACAATATGCCAGGACATATCAAGTCGGCTTTGCTTGGTGTGAACCTCACGATCCCAGTCACAAATGGAAAATTGAACTTAGGAACGTGGCAAGCTGTTTATCTTTGCGAATACAGAAATCGTGCAATGACACGAAAAATTACTTTAACTTTAATGGGCCAATAATTTAAAAAACATGAAAAAGACACTAATCATCGTAGGAATTGTAGTTGTAGCAATTTTTATCATCTATCGTACATTTGCAGGATCGTACAACAGTATGGTCAATGCCGAAGAAACTGCAACAGCTGCTTGGTCGCAAGTAGAAAACGTGTATCAGCGCAGAATTGACCTTATTCCAAACCTTGTAGAAACGGTAAAAGGAATGGCTACAAGCGAAAAAGAAACGTTCGAAGCTGTAATGAATGCGCGTGCAAATGCCTCAAAAATCAATGTGGATGCGAGCAAATTGAGTCCAGACCAAATCAAACAATTCCAAGCATCGCAAGGCGAACTTTCGCAAGCACTTGGCCGATTGATGATGGTTACGGAAAACTATCCACAACTGCGCCAAAGCGAAGGTTTCTTGAACCTTCAAGCACAATTGGAAGGAACCGAAAACCGTATTGCGGTAGAGCGTAAAAGCTTCAACGAAACAGTGCAAGTTTACAATACATTGATTCGTTCGTTTCCTAATAATGTGATGGCTGGCATGTATGGCTTTAGCAAAAAAGGCTATTTCGAAGCGGAAGCTGGTGCCGAAAAAGCTCCTAAAGTAAAATTCTAGTCTGAATGGATTTCTTCACTTCCGAACAAAAAAAGCAACTCTTAAAAGAGATTAGCGAAGCTGAACTGGATACTTCAGGCGAAATCAGAGTTCATATTGAGAATCACTGCAAATCGTCTGATGCCATGGTGCGCGGGGTGGAGTTGTTTTATAGGCTACACATGAATAAAACAGCACAACGTAACGGTGTGCTGTTTTATTTGGCTGTAAAAGACAAAAAATTCGCCATCGTGGGCGATGAAGGGATCAACAGTAAACTTCTTGCCGATTTTTGGGATATTATCAAAACCGAAATGAGTGCTGCATTCAGGGAAGGTCGTTTTGCAGAAGGCTTGTGCAAAGCTATTGGCCAAGCAGGCAAACAACTCAAATCACATTTCCCTTATCAAAAGGATGATAAAAACGAATTGTCGGACGAAATCTCATTCAACGATAACTAAGCATGAGAACTAAACTGACTTTCCTTCTTTCCATTTTTGTTTTTGTTCAGGTTTTAGCCCAAAATCTTCCAGAAAAGCCCAATCCTGCTCGTTTTGTCAACGATTTTGCTGGCATCATGAGCGAATCTGAATCGGCTACTTTGGAACAAAAACTTCGAAATTATCAAGATTCTACTTCCAATCAGTTTGCGATCGTTACGATTGCGAGTTTGGAAAATTATGATATTGAGAGCTTTGCGAACGAATTGGCAAAAAAATGGGGCATTGGCCAAAAAGACAAGAATAATGGAGTGCTGATTTTAGTAGCCCCAAATGAACGCAAAATGCGGATCGAGGTTGGCTACGGACTAGAAGGCGCTATTCCTGATGCTGTTTGCAAACAGATCATACGGGAAGTAATGAAGCCTTATTTTAAACAAAAAAATTATTATGGCGGATTGGACGAAGCCACCAATTACCTGATCAAATATGCATCTGGAGAATTCAAAGCCGACCCAAATGCAGATAAAAAGGACAATAGCGGAATATGGATCATTGTCTTCATTGTCATTATTTTACTGCTCTCATTTATTTCAAAATACAAACGAGCTCGAAACGCACACATTGGAGGCGCACTAGATTTCTGGACAATTCTCTCGCTCATGAGCATGTCGAACCGAGGCGGTGGTGGCAGTTCTTGGGGTGGAGGAAGCGACAGTAATAGCGGAAGCAGCTGGGACTTTGGAGGTGGCGACTTCGGTGGCGGTGGAGCTAGCGGGGATTGGTAAACTAATAACTGGTACTTAAGACGCAAAAAGAGAAGGGAGTTATTCGACAAAATAACTCCCTTCTTTTTTGAATTACAACTAGAAATTAAACTCCCTAGAAGCTTCGTATGACTCTACCTTGTCTTTCAAACTAAGGATATAATCTATATCATCATAGCCATTGATCAAGCAGGTCTTTTTGTAAGGGTTGATTTCAAATCCTTCTGACAAACCAGAATCCAACAATTTTATTATTTGAGTTTCCAAATCGACTTCGATTTCGGATTTAGGATTTTCGTTAATTACTTTGAATATTTCTTGCAAAAATGCAGGGCTCACTTGTACTGGCAACAAACCATTGTTCAATGAGTTGCCACGGAAAATATCCGCAAAAAAGCTTGAAACCACCACATCAAAACCCGCATCGACTATCGCCCAAGCAGCATGTTCGCGACTAGATCCACAGCCGAAGTTATTACCAGCGACAAGAATTCTGCCTGTAAATGTTCCTGAATTCATTACAAAATCAGCCTTTTCGGAACCATCTGCATTGTAACGCCAATCGCAAAACAGGTTTTTTCCAAAACCTTCGCGAGAAGTAGCTTTTAGGAAACGAGCAGGAATGATTTGGTCGGTATCAATATTGTCTACTTGAACGGGAACACCTGTAGAAACGAGTTTTTTGAAAGTCTTCTTTGACATCGCATTAAATTAGTCTACAAATATACTTTCTGATTTTGGATTTGCCCAAGCACTTTTTTGTTCAAAGTTTAACGTTCAAAGGAGAGTAATCAAACTTTAAATATTGAACCATAGACTTTGGAATTAGCAGAAAGCCCAACCTTCAGCAATTGTTGAAAAATAGTTAGGCCAAAAACTGACTGGTCTGCCTTGAAGGATAATCTTTCTTAAATTTCAGTCGGATATAAAACATGAATGAATGTGCTTCTATTGGTACAAATGTATTGGCTCGCGCTATTTCTTCCAATTCGTTCAATAAGAAACAATAGGTATCTGGAGCTAAGGTGATTTTTTGGGACAAGGTATTGATTGTACTCATATGTGCATCCTTGTTCTCGGATGAAAACCGATGCACTTCATTTATTATACTTCTTTGCTCCGAATCGGAAAGCTTGTAGCGTTCGTTTAGGAGATTCTTTAATTTCAGATCAATCACCGTTTTTTCTTCGGGAGTGATCACTTGGTCAGACAAAGCGACTGATAAATACAGAAAACACATCAAGTGTTTTTCATCCCAATATTCTGGCGTTTGCATGGTTTTGAAAGTTTAAAGCCACATAAATTTTCTAAACTCAAGTGTAAAAGATTCGTCCATTCCTTTGTAGTCGAAACGGACTCTGCATTTTAATTTCTTCATTCGAAACAGGCTGTTTTTTCCGATTTTGAAATTATACACCGCTACATAATCGGTGAATTCGTTTTGCGATTGATGTTTTTTGATGTCCATCAGACTTACGACCTGACGAATGTGTTTTCCAGGAACATCTATTATTATTTTGTTTTCGGGACTTGCAAGGTCGGTGAAATACGGAATTTCGACCCTTACAAAATATTCCCCATTTGATTTGTATAAAAAAATACGCTCAATTTCGTCTTGGCTATAGCCTAAAAATGAAATGAGGCAGAAAGTGAGTAAAACAAATAACTTTTTCATTTGGAGCAATTTATAAGTACTTATACTCCGAATGACTGTTTTGCTTTTCACACTTTCTGCCCCAAAACTTACTTGAGTCAGTTTGTTGCTTATTCTACATCGGCAGTCGCTTTTGCAACGACTGCAGGCTCGCCTTTTACTTTGTCTCTAATCTTAGCTTCCAATTCGTCCATCAATTCTGGATTGTCCTTGATCAGATCGCGAACAGTATCGCGTCCTTGTCCAAGCTTGGTGCCATTGTACGAAAACCAAGAGCCTGATTTCTGGATAATACTTAATTCTACACCCAAATCGAGTATTTCACCTACTTTCGAAATCCCCAATCCGTACATAATATCAAACTCTACCACCTTGAATGGAGGAGCTACTTTGTTCTTAACTACCTTTACCTTAGTACGGTTACCATATATTTCTTCGCCATCTTTCAATTGGCCTATTCTGCGAATGTCCAAACGTACTGAAGCGTAAAATTTCAATGCATTTCCACCCGTTGTTGTCTCAGGATTGCCAAACATTACACCGATCTTCTCGCGCAACTGGTTGATGAAGATACAGCAACAACCCGTTTTATTGATCGTTCCTGTCAATTTTCTCAGAGCCTGTGACATCAAACGTGCTTGAAGTCCCATTTTGCTTTCGCCCATTTCGCCTTCTAGTTCGGCTTTTGGTACAAGTGCCGCCACAGAGTCGATCACGATTACGTCTATTGCACCTGAACGGATCAAGTGTTCGGCAATTTCTAATGCTTGTTCGCCATTGTCGGGCTGCGATATCAAAAGGTTTTCAGTATTGATTCCCAATCTTTCGGCATACGTTTTGTCGAATGCATGTTCCGCATCAATAAAAGCTGCCAAGCCTCCCGCTTTTTGCGCTTCTGCAATGGTATGCATGGCGATAGTTGTCTTTCCAGAAGATTCTGGCCCGTATATTTCGATGACCCTTCCACGAGGCAGTCCGCCTACACCCAAGGCAATGTCTAGCCCAAGTGAGCCAGTAGAAATAGCTGGAATATCGCTCACTTTCTCATCGCTGAGTTTCATCACGATTCCTTTGCCGTATTCTTTTTCTAGTTTATCAATCGTCAGCTTTAGGGCTTTGAATTTCTCTGTGTTGTCTACCATGGGTTCAAAAGATAATGTTGGATTTTCCATTTTAATCGGGCGTTCTGATTGAAGTTTTTACTTGGTTTCAGATGCTAATCATGTGCAAATTACGATTTTTAAAGAGCTTATCGTGTTCATTTCTGCTATTTTTATTAGCATTTGAATCGTTTTTGAAAACCTTATTGCTAATTATATTGGCAAAAGTATGCTAATATAATTGGCAATCCTACTATTTTTAGTAATTTTATGAAAATTTTAGAAATGAGCGTTCTTAGTAGCAATTTCAAGTATTTACGAAAAGGAAAAGGATTTACGCAGGAAGAATTGGCGACCGAATTGGGCATTACACGTTCTATATTAGGTTCTTACGAAGAAGCAAGAGCCGAACCAAAACTAGCGACTTTGCAAATTATCGCCACTTATTTTGGCAAAACGATAGACGAATTGGTGACAAATGATCTTTCGCTGGCTTCCATATCGAGCTTGGCAAAAGAAATGGAACTGCGGATATTGCCCATAGTGGTCACGCCTTCTAATAAAGAATTGATCAATGTGGTGCCAAACAAAGCAGTAGCTGGTTATTTGAATGGTCATTCGGATACAAAATACATCAAAGAATTGTCCGCATTCGATTTGCCTTTAGCTGAAATTTCGTCCAACAGAACGTATCGTATTTTTCAGATCAAAGGCGATAGCATGTTGCCGATTCCGTCCGACTCGTACATCATTTCCTTTTTCGTTGAAAATTGGAAAGACATCAAGCAAGACGAATGTTATGTAGTGCTCACCAAAGACGATGGAATAGTATACAAACGCGTTTCGACTAAAGGAATGGATAAATCAGAACTACTTCTGAGTTCGGATAACACCGATTTTGAACCTTATACAATTCCTGTAGATACCGTTATAGAGCTTTGGAAAGCAATTGGTTACATCAGTTTCCAATTGCCTTTGGCTGGCGATTTGTCTTTGGAAAAGTTATCGAGTTTGGTCTTGGAATTGAAAAAGGATATGAATAATATGAAAAATAACAGATAGATTTTCTTGTTTATTAAATCATAATGGTACAATAGTATATCTGTTGTATTTATTATTCATGTTAATAACTTGAAAATAATGCATTGTCATAAAGTAGCTAAGAAGGAATTATAATGGAAATTGAATAAACAAAAACGCTGACAGGGTTCAAAACCATGTCAGCGTTTATTGGAAGTAAAACCAGTTTATCTTGCTTACAAACGAGCTAACAGCTCTTTTTTCTTACTCGTAAATTCTTCGTCAGTAAGTATTCCTTTTTTCTGCAAATCGGCCAAACGTTCGATGTTTTTGATAATGTCTTCGTCAAATACCGATGTAGGCGCAATAGGTGTAGCTACTGGAGCTACAAAAGAATTAGAATTGTTGTTATTGTTGTTGAATTCAGGAACAACTGGAAATGAAGGCGCAGCTGGTGCAAATTCGATTGGCGTTTCTGTAACTGGTTGATTTGGCAAAATCTGAGGCAAGGTATTTACATCTACATACCCATACTGGCAGCTGAATTGCAAATTGAAACCATTGCCACTTTGCTGTTGCGATACACCAGAAATGTTGTAGCCATACGTATTATAAATAGTGTTATAGCCATTCAAATCGACCACCAAACGATCGGTTGGGTTAGGGAAATAAGCATAACGCATGTTGTTTTGTCCTCCACTTGACGAAGGCGATCCAAATTCGGCTGGCCACCACGAGCCAAAGTTTTGACCTTGAAATGGTGTTCCAGCAGCTGGTTGTTCGAATATATTCTGCGAATACATGAGTTGAGACAACTCGCCACATAGGTTATTCACCGTACTTTTTAGTGAATAATTGAACATATCACCCACCATGGTCATGCCGCCTTGCATCCATTGGCCACCACCACCCAATTCCGAAATATTGAATTGCGCCATCGTGCCACCTCCCATCGAAACCGAATCCAACATGAGCATTACTGCGTTTTCGCTCAATCGGTATCTCGATGCTATTTCTTGTATTTTTTGTAATCCTTCTGAAGTAAGAGGTTTCATAACAAATCGTTTAGTAAAAAATGGCATTGATCGTAACAATACCAATCAGTTTGAAATTATATAAAGTAGAAAGACAAATTTAAACTATTAGAACTACTAAACCTTTCTATCTAAGATATTTAACCGCAGGATAACTTCTATTAATAAGCTGAAAACGAAAATAAATGAATAATAATTAGTCTATTTTTTAATTTCCACAGGTATCACAAATTTCGAGAAAGTACTCTTTTTTACTAATACTTCTGTTTGTAAGCCTAGTTTGAGTTTTTCGATTTCTGCCAAATAGGTCTGCTCTTTTCGAGCCATATCCACTTTTGTAGATTGAAGTTCTAATTTGGCAAATTGCAATTCTTCCAAATTTTTGGTCACTTTTTCTTCATGGGCATTCAATGCTTTTGCTTGTATAGCTTGATAATGCTCGGTGTTTTTGCGCAACGCTTCTTCATGCGACTTCGTGATTTCCGTTTGTTTGACTTGTAGTTCTTCTATGTTTTTGCGCATTTTTTCATCTTGTGCTTGTAACATTTGTGCATGTGAAATTTTCAATTGCTCCATTTCTTGCTCACGAGCTTTTGTGACTTCCACTTGCTTTTCTGATTGCTTTTTCGTCTGTTCCAAAAGTTCACTTGTTTCCGAAGTCCGTTTTTTGTCTTCTAGTGAAGCTTCCTTGATTTCTTTATGCACACTAAGTATTTTATCCAAAGAACCATGTAGTTTTTCGACTTCAGCAATATTGGACGTAAAACCCACCAATTCTGGAGTATTTCCGTTTGCCATTTCTTCGGCCATGTCGGCCAAAGTCTGGATTGGCTGGGTCAATCTGCTGGCGAAAAAGTAAATCCCAACTAATAGCAACGCGATCGTCAGTAAACCACTCACCAAAAGGATCAGAATCAGATTGTTAGAACTGGCCATCAATTCGCTGTTAGGAATCTGAATCATGGCTACCCACGTTTTTTCTGAATCGCCTAATTTGAATGGCACAAATGCCCTAAGTGTGCCTTGATGGAATGAAACAAATTCTTTCGAATCTGAGAAAATGCTGGCTGGGATTTTGTACTCCACAGGAATTGGTTTGCCAGCTAGTTTGGGAGCGTTACTGGCCGCTACGATTGTGCCTGCATCCGACAAAATCGTGATGTCTCCTTTTTTGTTGTACACATCAAACTCGTCCACCATCTTCTGAACAAAACTCATTTTCATGCTTATACCTGTAATCCCCAAGAAACGCTCATTTTTCAGAATGGGGTTGACAACGGAAATCATGTACATGTTTTTGTAATAGAAAGGATCCAATACCGTTTCTTTGCCTGATTTCTGTGGCATAAAATACCATGCGCTATTTTGTTCGTTTGCGTACCCATCTATCGGAACGAGTTTGATTTCTCCCCCCGTGCTTCTGTACCAAAGTGGAATCAGGCGGCCTGTAGTATCGTGGCCAGCCTTGCTTTTTTTCGATTTTGAATATTCTAAGTCTTTATTATCGAACGCATTAGGTTCCCAAACGGTATAAACACCAAACAAATCGGGAAATGTCTCTAACGTGTTTTTCAAGATAGTATTTACAGCATCGCGGCTGAGGTCGTCAGGATGTTGGTCATTGACCGATCCGATCGTTTGACAGAGCATTCTGTTTGCCACGATGGCTTTGTTGAGTTCTAATTGAACTTGTTTGGCACATTCATGGCTCTCGGCAAGCGCAGTTCTTTCGGCCGATTCGATGGCATCTTGCCTTGTCTTAATGGAAACAAATAAGATGAAAATAAGTAAAATGGATGCGCTAACAATTCCTAAAGCCAATGATAGCTTAAATATGATGGAGTTATTAAACTTAAAATTCATGGTGTATTTAGATAAGGTTTATTCACTACTTTTTCCCAAAGTAAATTTATTGTTTATTTTATTATTTCTAAGTAGAGAGCAAATTTAAGTAGTCATTAGTTGATAGTCGATCGTTAATAGTTCTGTATTTAACACAAATCCAGTAACTTATAGATTTATCAAGTGTCGAATATTTAAGCCTAATACTTACTTGAAGAAATTTCATGCATATGCCAGCACTCTGGTAATAGTCGTTAAATAATTGATATTTTGATTATCTCTTCCGTTAAGTGTAAACTACTTTCCCCTCATGCTAATAGTTTTTAAATCCCATCAATTAAAATAAAATTCAAATATTTTACAGTTTAGACAAACAATATGGCTAGCTTGCACGTTAATACTCTATACATTTTTCATAACTCTCCTCTTTTGTCAAAAATTTCGTTCAACAACAAACACAATCCTTTTTTCAAAAGTTTAAAAGGAAAGGTAGATAACTATTTTGAAACCAATCGGTTATCGATCACTGGAAATGCTCATTTGTACTTCAAGAGTATCCTACTTATTGCGTTTGGAATACTTTTTTACACGATCTTAGTTTTTTATACTCCCAATATTTGGTTGTCATTGCTGTTATGCTCTTTGATGGGAGCTGATATGGCTTTGCTTGGTTTCAACGTGATGCATGAGGGCGGGCACCAAAGTTATTCTAAAAACAAATGGGCCAATCGCTTTTCAGCC
>JAYVIX010000191.1:0-3228 GCA_043769845.1 Cytophagales bacterium | reverse complement strand
CCTTGTCAACGGTCGCAGACCTTGACAACGGTGAAACAAAAAAGCCTTTGGTATTTCGCCAAGGGCTTTTTTTGTATTGTATATTCAACGGGTTGCACCCAATTGTTACCCATATTCATTCTTTCAGACTTGTTCCGTTTGTTTTCAATAGACTGAAGGGCTAAAATGTGGGTAGCCACCGATGCAATCGGTGGTGTGTTATTCATTCGCAACAAATTCCCCTTCAGTTTTCGCAATCACCACAGTCGCCAAGCAATTACCGATCACGTTTACGCTGGTGCGAGCCATGTCCATCAGTTCGTCTATTCCTAAGATTAAGAAAATAGGTTCCACAGGAAGGCCAAATGAAGCAGCAGTTCCTAAAAGAATTACTAACGAAGCACGTGGTACACCAGCCACTCCTTTGCTGGTGATCATAAGTGTGAAAACCATCGCAATTTGTTGTCCCCAAGTAAGTTGGATGCCAGCTGCCTGAGCTACAAAAACAGAAGCCAATGATAAATAAAGAGTCGTTCCGTCCAAATTGAAACTATATCCAAGTGGAAGCACGAACGAGACGATTTTGCGAGGTACGCCAAATTTCTCCAAAGCCGCCATCGCTTTTGGCATGGCCGATTCTGAACTGGTGGTGGCAAAAGCCAATGCCACCGATTCGAAAATTGCTTTCCAGAATTTCATCACATTTATTTTGAAAAACAAAGCGATAGGAACCAAAATGAAAAGCAAGAAAAACGCCAAAGACAAATAAAGCGTGGCGAGTAGTTGGAATAGGTTCACCAAAATTCCTAATCCCATTTTTCCTACGGTGTAGGCAATAGCCGCTCCTACCGCAAATGGAGCCAAATACATCACCAAAGAAGTGAATTTGAACATCACTTCGGCCAAGCTTTCGCAGAATTCCAACATCGGTTTTTTATGTTTTTCATTCAGCATTGCTAAACCAATTCCGAAAAGAATGGCGAAGACAACTATTTGTAAAATATGTCCTTCAAAAATGGCTTTGGAAATGTTTTCGGGGAAAATATGAAGGAGAATATCTTCAAATGATTGTTTGGGTAAATTCGGGATTTCTTCGTGTGCGTTTTCCTTTGGAAGTTGAATTCCCACGCCAGCTTGGGTGAAATTAATGGCCAACAAACCGATAAACAAAGCCAAAGTCGTTACGATTTCGAAATACACGAGCGATTTCCAACCCAATCTTCCCACTTGTTTCAAATCTGAATGCCCTGCGATGCCTACCACCAAAGTCGCAAATAGGAGAGGGGCGATGACAGTTTTGATCAATCGTAAGAAAATCTGACTGACTACTTTTAAATGAATTGAAAAATCTGGGAAATCGTACCCAATTTTAATCCCGAAAAACATGGAGACGATGATCCATGTGGTAAGTGAGTTTTTGGCAAACGCATATAGTATCACAGATGCGATGAATATCCAGCCAACTATATTTAAAATCAGAGGATTAGTACTAGCAAATGCCACGATGGCAAGTAGTAGAGCAGTGCCGAGCGAGGTAAATATCCATGTTTTTTCAGTAGGTTTCATCATGACGTTTTCGGAAACAGGTTCAGGCTTTTAACAAAATGATAGTTAGTTAAAAAAAAGCGTTTGCACAAATCAGGCGAATTTGCGTAAATAGGGCTTTCAAACTTTTTCCACCTCATGCGCATTATCAAAGAAACGAAAGTTGGCGAATATAAAGTAACTATTTTTCATTGGAATAATAAATATTTACTGAAATTTGAAGACGGGCGCAGCGAACTTACGTACAAGATAAGCCAACTTGATATCACCACGGAAGCCGATGTGGACGTGTTTTTGTCTGATGCCGATGTGTTAGGGAAAGTAAGAGAATCCTTTGAAAAAATGGATGAAACATTGGACACTTACTTTTCTAAAATTTGATTTTACCTCTTTTTTGTTAGTTTTGATTAAACGTACTTCCTTGATGACACAAAAATTGCAATTGTTGACCGATGATGCTTGGCTAGAACCTTATGAAGGAGCAATCACGGCTCGACTACAACGATTCAAAGATGAATTCAATGCGATTGAAAAACAGTCGGGTTCTTTATACGATTTTGCTGGGCAACATCTTTTTTTAGGAATCAATTTTGACGAAAGCAAAAAAGCGTGGGTATACCGCGAATGGGCGCCAGCGGCTTTTGAGCTGTATTTGATTGGCGATTTTAATAATTGGGACAGGAAAGCAAATCCACTTTCGAAAACTGAAAATGGAATTTGGGAAATCGTTCTTCCAGCCAAAGAATACAAAGATTTGACACACGAAAGTCGTGTAAAAGTGCATATAGTAGGTAAAAATGGCGCTCACGATCGTATTCCTGCTTATATCCGCAGGGTGATTCAAGATCCTGTTTCTCATGATTTTGCAGGTCAGATATGGTCGCCAGCAAAACCGTTCGAATGGACTGATGCTAGTTTTGATGCATCCAAAAACGGGGCAGTTCTTATTTATGAGTGCCACACTGGTATGGCGCAGCAAAAAGAAGGTTTAGGGACTTATATTGAGTTTGCTGATAACATTCTTCCTCGCGCCAAAGCCTTGGGTTACAATACGATCCAGTTGATGGCCGTGATGGAACATCCGTATTATGGTTCATATGGTTATCATGTTTCCAATTTCTTCTGCCCATCGTCACGTTTCGGTACTCCTGAAGATTTAAAATATTTGGTCAACAAAGCCCATGGAATGGGACTGGCCGTGGTGATGGACATCGTTCATTCGCATTCTGTCAAAAATTTTGCAGAAGGATTGAATGAATTTGACGGTACCGATCATCAATATTTCCACGGTGGCGGCAAAGGATACCACTCTTTGTGGGATTCGATGCTGTTTGATTATGGCAAAAAAGAAGTGAAGCAGTTCTTGCTTTCCAATGTGCGCTATTGGTTGGAAGAATTCCATTTTGATGGTTTCCGTTTCGATGGCATCACTTCCATGATGTACGAACACCATGGCAACTACATGGATTTCGACCATTACGACAAGTATTTTGTCAATCAAGTCGATTGGGAATGTCTTACGTATCTGCAATTGGCCAACACGCTGATGAAGAAAATCAGTCCGAACGCTATTTCAGTAGCTGAGGATATGAGCGGAATGCCTGGTTTGTGTTACGATGTTTTGCAGGGAGGAATTGGTTTTGACTATCGTCTCGGGATGGGAATTCCAGATTATTGGATCAAAATTCTGAAAGAAAAAGCAGA
>JAYVIX010000190.1:0-6937 GCA_043769845.1 Cytophagales bacterium | reverse complement strand
ATTACTGACGGTTGACGGTTTTCATGTGCCAAATCAGCATCCTTAGAGGCACTCTCGGTGTCCCAATTGGGCGTATTCCCTTCTGCGTCATTTGCCAATCGGACATCATGCCCACTGCCAGCATCTCGATCTACAATATTGGGATCGAGACGATAGCGGTGGGTATGGGAAGGCAGTCCTGATTCTTGCGCAGTCAGTTTATGTTTCCATTTCCCTACAAAACTACCGATCAAAGATGACCAAGACACGCCAACGCCAATCGGGAAATAAGTATTGATCTCTGTAGCTCCAATATCTGTAGATTTAAATCTGACATCAGTCAAACTAGTGTCCCTAAAGTTTATCCCCAAAGCCGTTTTACCTGCCATGTCGACCGACTTATCAAAGCCTGTGGCAATCTCAAAGCCTTCATACTTATTGAATTCAAGCCCTACTCCATTAGCATCAAAATAATCAGTAAAAAAGTCTGAACTAGGCAACTTTGGGATAGTAATTATCTCATAAAGTTCTTTCGTTTTATTAAATTGAATGTGTTCGAGCCTTCTTATTTCATCCCACTGAACAATGCCCGATTCTGTTGAAGCTACAAGTCTGAACTTCAAATGAATATCAATATTGTAATCGTTTCCATCGTCAAAAACGACCGAATTGTCAATTGGCTCTGGAACTTCAAAAGCCGCCCACTTTGCTTCACCTGCTGGGCTTGATAGCGAAGTAGTAAGCGCATCGACCGTGTACAAAAATCCTTGGTAAAATATTTGTCCAGCCGTGTGCGTGTAGTTTGTTCCTACCTTCGTCACAACACATCCATTCATAATTACTGGCGCATTGTAACCGTCAGGCAATTGAGCCGAAACAATAGAAGCAACAGCCTCATTGATACCTTCTTGAATATACAAGATGTCGGTGATACCAAAACCGACACCATTATCAGGTGCACCTGAAGGCAATTTGAAAATTTTCATGCTGGATAAAGTTTAAGTCCTGAAGCTTTTCTAATTCTAAAACGCTTGTCTGGCGAATACCTGATTGCCAAAACAGCTATTACATTAATATTGTCAGCGGTCAACGTATCCGCAAATACATCCTCAATTACTATGTCGAAATCATAATCGGGGAAATTATACCCGTTGTGGCGGTTGATGAATAGCGTGTAACGAGGATCACCATGACGGCCAATGTAAATTCTATAATTATCTACATTGTGCCTACCTAGATAAATTTGAGGCTTTCCTAAAGCCAAATTAACAATCGTAATTTTTCCAAACACGGCAAATTCCTCATTGAGCCTTTGCTCTACAAGTCCTTTGTTTGCCTGAAACGACACCTCGTATTTTGCCTTATCAACGATTGTGACAAATTCTTGCTGCATATCGTCCAATGGCTTTTTTAAAACCGTTAACCACTCTCGCTGCCTCGTTTGCCTAAGCATTGGCGGCAAAAGCATGTCGATCAGTTTGGCAAAATTTATCTTAAAGTTCATTATGCACCAATTTGAGCGATTGCTGTTACCTTAAAGTTTTCAGGGTCTGAGTCTGGCAAAACATATCCCGCTACAGTGTAGTATTTAAGCGAAATATTTGAGCCGTAAGAACCGCCCGAGGTTCGAGCCTTCAATGTTTTCAGATCAAAATATACAACGCCCGAAACGCTCTTTATAGCATCTTCTACTAACTCCCGAGTAAGTACACCCGCAAACGATAGCGATTTTATTGCTGCTTTTACAGCGTCTGAAACTGCTGTTTCGAAGTAAGCCCCCGTTCCCATTAGTGGATTATAATAAATTTCGGCATCCATCAACATTATGTCACCATCTGCCGTGCTGACAATGATATTACAGCCGGGCGGTTGCAATATGTCTATGTATTCTTTAAGTGCGTTCAATTGATCTATTGGCAGTACTGCCAATGAGCCGCCAGCCTCAGCCGCCACTTTTAGAAGGCTCACGCCATTAGCAGTTTTAGAAATGGAAGCGGCTTTTACAACCTTTTTAGAATCGTCCTGAACCTCATATAGAAGGCGTTTTTTACCGTCTATTCCAACAATTGAACTAAGCGTGTCACCGTATTGAAAATCATACGCCACGTCAACCAACCAGCTGTTATTGATTGTAGAACCTTTATCTACAATCGCCTGAATCTCAACTTTCGCCTGATCGAAATACCGTTGCTGGATTGTCATTTTTGCAGCGATCACAAAACACCACAACCGCCAAATTGCTACTTTGCTTTTAGAATTAAGCTCAGCGAGCAAAAGGCGCATTTGCCCTATTGCATCGGGATAAGCAATTAATTCGCCCGACAGCTCGCTTGAAATAGTAGGCTGTAGCTCCTTTTCGGCTATCAGGTCGTTATAGTTTTCTTGAACTGTTAGTGCCATTACGCAAAATCATTAGGAACTGCCCAATTTGCTTTTTCACCTGTTTGCAAGAAACCAATCCATTCCGAGCAAACGAACCGTTTCTTACTCTCCTTGAAGATTGTAAATCCAAACCAACGCTTTGTTAAATGATTAACCAATTTCAACCAATCGTAACCTTTGTATCTACCACTCGCAAACAAAATTTGATCTAACAACCATTGGCTATCCTTGTCTGAGTCGCAATACTTGAAATCAATCTTTCGTTTTTCGTCTTCAAGAACCCAATCAGCCAACGGCCTGAGCTTGTAGTGTTCTTGGAAATCAGAAACACACTCTTCCTCATTCACCATGATTGCGACAGCGCAATGATTCCAGTGTGATTTTGTGACTTTGCGAATTATCCACGCAAGCCAAGTTCGAGGTTTTAATAATTCAAATGGGTTGTGAACTAGTATAATTTTCATGGCTAATTATCAAATAAAGGTTTCAAACTTTCAATTGTGCGCTGACAGGCTGGCAAAATCAATTGGCCTAATGTACGTAGCCAATATTCTACCTCACCCTCTGTTTTGTTGCGAGTCTTTTCTATTTGAGAGTAAATAGGTTCTTGAGTAGTAATGGGAGTAATACCATCTTCCTCGAAAATTGGCTCACCAAGTTCATTTAAAACAGGAACTGTATTATAGCCCGTGATTTCAGATTCAAAGTAATTTTCAGTTACTATATTGTTTTGCGCATCCCTTAGTACACGTCTATTTGCATCTGCAAAAGGAATGATTTGCGACATCAAAACAACATCCTCTCCACTAGGCGTTACATACACTTTTTGTATTTCGAAACACAATGCAGGAACTGTTTCTGTTACATTATCAAAAGGAATGTACAACTGCTTAAACTGCAATTTCTGAACCATACCTTTGTAAGGCGTACTTAACACTACTTCTATTTTTTGTCCGTATCCCATAACTATCTTCTAAATCTTACAATTGCACGTGGTATAAAAACGGGCTCTAAGCTAAACCCTGAGAAGCCATTTTTTAATGCAAAAAACGTTGTACTAGACTCTACTTTGTTCAGATTAAAGCCTTGCACACCCTTTCTAGCAACGAAAGGAGTTACTACCCTTCCTTCATTAAATTCAATATTAAAGCCTTGAAAACCCATTTTATGAATAAGAGTTTGTTAAGGTAATTTTCACCTGCAGGAATGTCGCTCCAACAGGATTTAGAGTAGCAAAATCCCACGTTGGTTCTCCATTTGTAACACCTAAATTGTCGTAATACGGTTTAGATTCTATTCCAAACTTCATAAAAACTGCGCTTCCTGCAATCCCTGCATTATCCCAGTCTGAAATAGAAGTGAAGGCGAAATAATTAGTGATCGCCTTGGTTGAATTGGCTGAAATGGTAACAGAAGTGTTTGGGATAATACTTAAAACAGTACTTCCAATAGGAATACCGTCACCGCTTATTTCGTCTCCTACAACAATTCCAGTCGTGTCGGTCATTGCTATCACTGCGCTGGCGATTGCGCTAGTTCCTTGCTTCGCAACAAAGTGTACACTAGCTTTAGTAGATAGACGCATTTCGACTACAAGTCGATCTGGCGCAGCCCCTGCCACAGATGATGAATAAACTTGGGCATCTGGCACGTTTTGATTCCGAGCATCTGGCGGGGCTACTGACTTATCGTAGGTCAATGCACCTATGTACCCTAAGGTTCCTAGTTCAGTGATATTCGCACCACCATAATTGATCGGTGCTGTCTGAATATACCCCGAACCGCTTATTACAGTCAAATCTGACGTACCTGAAAGTCCTGAAATTATTGCTCCATTTACTTGCAACAATTCTGGCGTAACATTCGGATAAAAACCTAAAGCATATTTAGCATTAGCTATCGTTAAACTATAAACTGAATTTCTTGCTAGAAGAGGGCTAGTGTACTGAACGGTGAAGTCTTCTAACGACACATTGTTAAACAGAGGTAAGCTTGCTATACTTTGCACGTTCATAGTTGGGTAGGCAACTTTATGGGGCGCAAGAGCAAATAATTTATCTACCGTATTTCCTCTATAGAAAGGGTCTCCAATCGTTCCAGTTCCACCAGTTCCAGCTAGCGACAAATCAAAATACTGTCCTAAGTTGTTCTGTATTACTCCTGTCGTGACTACAGAAGCGGTATTTACTTTCCAAAACCCCTCAAACAAGTTATTGTTGTTGGTTGCTGAAACTGCTGTATAAGCAGTGCTAGCAGCATCTAAATAACATTGTATAAATGCGTGGGGGGCTGTTGTAAATGTACAATTAAAGAACTTACAGCCTGTAAAACTTGTAGTAGCAGCCGCTGAAAATGTGCAATTCTTAAATGTGCAGTTCGTGAAATTCTGGCTAGCATTTGGAGAAACATTCGTGCAAGAATCAAAATAACAACCAGTATAAACCAAACTAGCTCCCGTACCTGTCGAATTTTGTTTTCCAAATGTGTAGCTTTTTAGTCTAAGGTTTACTAGTGTTAATTGGTTGTTAGAATTCGCAGAAATGTATAATGTGCCACCATTTCCATCTAGCAAAACTACCCCATCGGCCTGAATAGAAAAACTTACACTACCAGTACCACCAATAGCGATGTTTTCTCTGTATACTCCCGTACCTACAATTATATTTCCAGCAGAAGCCCCTAAAGCGGTTGCAGCTGCTTGAACAGTTAGTTTTGGGGTGTCTTTTGTTGTACCGCTAGAAGCGTTATTTCCTATAGGAGCTTTACATACATAGTAAGCACCAGTTAGTCTAAAATTGTTTGGCATTAGTAAGTTCCTTCTAAGTAGACATTTCCCCTAGCTGCATATGAAGGGGTTACATAGGTTATTCTAAATATCACATAGGTTGTTGCAGGAATAGCTAAACTCAAAACTCCGACAGCTATTGAAGAATAACTTCCTCCCGAATTTGTGCTATACTCAATCGTGCTTATTGTGCTTTCTTTTCGACACAAAGTCAATGTTGCTGTGGTTTCAAAATACACGTAGGAAACAATTGATCCTGACTGAAATTCAAGATCTAGTTTGAATTTTTTGTCTTGTGCATCTACATAAGTAGTGTCCGCTTTTGCTGCAACTGTAGAAGAAAGCGCATAGCCACTCAGTGTACTAGCCAAAGCTGCTACCGCCCTTGCATTTGTAAAATACAAATTAACAGACCCTTCAGGAAGCATGTCTGTATCAGAGGCTCCCGAACCAGAAGACGCTCCTACATTCAATAACATTATTCCATTATTGTACTTAAAATTAAGAACATGATATTTACCTATACCGTTTGGCAACTGATAGGTAGTTATGAACTCTCCGTTTAAAACCCAGATGTAGGCAGTATCTAAGGTAATTAATCCCGATGTTGCCGCTGTTGTTAAAACATTTACAGACCCTTCAATAAGGTAGGTGGGGTTATCGACAAATAGACCTACCCCTGCTGAACCTAGAGAGCAATTAAATCGGGGAAATTTTCTGTTTAAACAGTCCAGTACTAAAAAGGCACTAGGAGCAATAGTTTGCCACAAAGTCGACCATCTTTCTTCTATCCAAGATTTGTAAACATGATCTAAATCATGTGACAATGCTAGTGTGCCTGCATATCGCATTACCTTCTGAACCTCTGTATAAGCAGGATACACTTTAAGGTAATTATTGCCAGTAGGAGAATTTACCCCAAATCCAGCTTCTTCCTCCCCTTCAAGTCTTTTTAGCAATAAAGAAGCAGCGCGATAAGGCGATAATAAATTGTCAATTATTGAAATATACCCATCGCCAAACGTGATGTTAGAATTTCTAACATCACCTTCACTACTATTATAAGCTCCAATCCAACGTGAGGCTCCAGCAAGGTTAATTAATTTGATATAATCAGGAACAGCATGAGGATCGAAATCAGAACCGCCCAAAAAGCTAAACATCGTATCCAACCAATCATGGAAATCGTCCTGAGTCGGAACATCACCCGTCTCAAACTTAGCTTTCAAATATGCGATGTCACGAATGGCCATTATCCTACTATAAGAGTAAATTCAATTCCCATATATCCAATACCCAAGCTTATCTTGTCGCTTGCGTTTCGGTTGTTTATTCTTCTATTTCTATCGCTGAAGTATTTTACCAATTCGGGGCGTACTTCATGTTTGCGATTCACTTTTAGTCTAGTACCCGCCTTAATTGCACCGTGCAAAAACAAAACCGCATCGGGGTTGTCAATCAGCAAATCAATTGCAGTATCAATAGTCCCGCCAACTTGTGCGGCAATGTCCAAAATGCTTTGTCCGTCCGTAACTACATGTTCGTATTCGCCTTCCTCTTCAGCTATCAGCGGTTTTTCTAAAAGGCTTCTAAAAGACTTATAAGAGGCTGTTTTGATCTCGACCACTTGGCCGATTTCTAAATCATTTTCTAAGTCTAGATTATTGTCAATAAGCACGTCAGGAAATGACTCAATCGTTCCGTACTGCATTGCTGCGATAGAGATAACCGATTGCCCTTGTAGTGCTATTGCCATTATTCTAAAATCAAACGATCTATTGTCAAACCACC
>JAYVIX010000189.1:0-4730 GCA_043769845.1 Cytophagales bacterium | reverse complement strand
CCTCCAAGGTTACTTCTGTAAAAGTTTAAAGATAAACGGCTAACTTGTAGCTCTCAAAAAACTGAACTCTGCGACTATTTTTTTACATAATTCTAATATCATTGTTTGCCCGAAACGTGCAAGCACATCGGGCACATGAGCAGGTATCTGAGGACAAATCGAACTATTTCATTGAAAACAAAGGTCAATGGGATGAAAACATCCTCTTTCGAGCCGAAATAAAACAAGGAAATGTGTTGGTGACGAAGGAGGGAATTACCTATCAGTTGTTTACCACCGATATACCGTCCAAACCTGCATCGATGCCTTCGCTATCACCGAAGGCATCGGTAGAAGAATCGGAAACAGACGAGGATCCGCATCATAAAAACCAAACGATTCGCTACAAAGGAAATGTGGTGAAAACGTATTTTGAGAATGCCCAATTTTCAGAATATGAGCCTTCCATGCCAACTGTCACTACTTTTCAATATCTGAAAGGCAAAGACCAAAGCAAATGGGCAAGTGCGAAAGCGTGGCGACAGATTACATTTCATGAAGTGTATGACGGAATAGACCTGAAACTCTATTTCGAAGGAAGCCAACTGAAATACGATTTTGTTCTGAATAAAAATGCTAACCCTGACCACATTTCGATCAGATATGAAGGTGCAAAAAGACTGTTTCTGGAAAGTGGTTTTCTAGCTATCGAAACTTCTATTGGTATTATCTACGAAAAACCTCCTTTTTCTTATCAACTAATAGAGGGCAAAAAAGAAAAAGTGGATTGCGATTTTAATTTAAAAGAAAATAATATAACTTTCAAATTATCAGGTAATTACGATAAGAAAATCCCTTTAATTATTGATCCTGAACTGATTTTTTCAACTTATTCTGGCTCAAGAGCTGATAATTTTGGAAACACCGCCACTTATGATGATGCAGGCCATCTTTACAGTGGAGGAATCGTGTATGGCGATGCTGAATTACCCACTATTTCAGGCCCTTTTGATACGCTAAAAGGAGGATTGTTTGATGCCTATATTTTGAAATATTCAACAGACGGTAAACAATTGCTTTCGGCCGTTTATCTGGGAGGTTCGCAAGCCGAATTTCCGATTAGTATGATTGTAAATAAAAAAGGACAATTGGCAATCTTAGGAATCACAGGCTCAGCGGACTTTCCTGTAACTGCTAATGCTTTTGATCCCGATTTTAATGGTGGACCAGCAATAAATCCTTTTTATGGTCTCCCTACTGACAACACAGCACCTTTTAGAAATTTTAGCCGCAGACAATTTCCAAATGGTTCTGATATTTTCATCGCTTTGTTAGATATGGATAGCCAAACGATGATTTCGTGTACGTATTTGGGTGGCGACAATACTGATGGCTATTTGTACACAGGCTTACCTAATGTTAGGAATTATGGCGACCAATTACGTGGCGAAATCATGACAGACGCTGATGATAATATATACATTAATTCTCATACTAATTCGGACACTTTAGACAATGTACCCGTCTTAGGAATCGGCTATCGTGCCAACCATGGATTCAATGATGCGCTTGTTGCCAAATTCAACCCAAACCTTAGCACTTTAGAATGGGTTCGGTTTCTAGGAGGAGTTGGACGGGAATCAGGCTTTGGAATCAGGATAGATTCGGCCAAGCAAGTGTATGTCACTGGCGGAACCAATAGCTCGGATATGTTTGGCGGACCAGCAACAGGACTGAGAAAAACATACAATGGAAACGGCAACGGAATTGGCTTGCCTGATGGTTACGTGGCTAAAATTTCAGCAGATGGTACACAAATTCTGAATAGTACTTATTTAGGTACAGTCAGGTACGACCAGAGTTATTTTATTGATTTGGACAATCAGAACGAAGTCTACGTGTTTGGCCAAACGCAAGGTGCTTATCCCATTTCAGCTGGCGTATATTCGAATCTGAATAGTGGTCAGTTTATTCATAAACTAGATAACAATCTGACAATAACTAGATTTTCAACCGTTATCGGCTCAGGTTCAGGAAGCCCAGATATTTCACCCACTGCTTTTTTGGTAAACGATTGCAGGAAGATTTTTATATCTGGATGGGGCGGAAGCACGAATGAGAACGATACAATTACGTCAGGTTACTATGAACCAAATGATAACACCATTTATGGGTATGATTATTTTCCGGGTTATTTGGGAGGCTCTACCACAAACATGCCCATCACCAACGATGCATTCCAGAAAACAAGCTCTGGAAGTGGTTTTTACTTTGCTATTTTGCAGCCAGAAGCTACTTCATTGGTCTACGCCACCCATTTTGCTGCTAGTGTAGGCAGTAGAGAACATGTAGATGGTGGCACAAGTCGTTTCGACAAAAAAGGAGTCATTTACCAATCGCTTTGCGCTGGTTGTGGTGGCGAAACCAATTTCCCCACTCCTATTCCAGGGGTTTGGTCGACTACCAACAATAGTGAAAACTGCAACAACGCAGCCATCAAATTCGACCTAGGAAAAGTAGTCGCTAAATTCGAAACTTTTGATAGCCTCAGCGCAATCCCCTCTAAGTATGGTTGCGTTCCTATCACATTCAGAATCAAAAACTTAAGTTCGGGTGCAACCAATTACAAATGGGAGGTTGGAAATGGAGCTCTGTCATTCAAAGACGATTCCATTTTTATCAAATTCACCCAAAGAGGTTTTCAAAAGATCACACTTATTGCTTTTGATACTTCTATCTGTCGGCTTGTGGACACAGCGCGCAGCACCGTAAATGCGGGGGATGTGAAAGTAGATTTTGTGCCTGATATTAAATATTGCGGATTAAGAGATACTATTCCAAACATAAAACTTCACACGCCATGGGCTAAAGTCACGTGGAAACCGATAGAAGGACTTTCTAACCCAACCATTGCCAACCCGACTATTTCGCCCATTGGCAAAGATATGATTTACCACATCAGTGTGACAGACGATACTTTGTGCCAAAAGTTCGATACGCTTTCGGTAAAAATGCGAGACCCGAATCCGAAAACAAAACTGATCGTGATGGACGCTGGCAAAACCAAAGAACAATACAGTTTTTGTTATCCAAATGAGGGCTTTTTTACCACTAAATCAACCACTTACGACTATATCGATTGGAAAGAAGAAGGAAATTTGATGAGTTTGAAAATACAAGTCGATACGTTCAACCATTCGTTTCCGAAATGGGGAAAAATCAAATACGAAGTCATGATCTATGATTCGATTTGCAACAAATCTGCTTCTGATTTTAAAATCGTGACGCTCAGTCTTCCTCAACCCACTTTCCCGAACGATACGGTGGTTTGTCCCAAGCAAGCGGTTGATGCCAAAGTGACGGGCGAAAATGGGTTCAAGTATCTTTGGGAACCGATCGAACTATTCAGTGACCCAAAAACCGATCGGCAAACGTTTTTCCCTAACACAAACGGTACGGCCCAAATAACCGTGACGGATACCATTGGCTGTCAAGTATTTGGCTCATTCAATTATGGTGTTTTCGATTTTTTAGAGGCGATTGCAGATAAAGAAGCTAAATATTGCAGACGCAAAGCAGATGGAATTGAAATTTATTCAGCGGAAATGAATTCCTATCTCTGGTCGCCAGGTGGATCTACCGAAAATCCACTGAAAGTAAATCAACCAGGTCTGTATCTGGTCACGGGAACGGACGCCAACAATTGCCCCGTGAAAGATTCGGTAAAAGTAATCGAACGTTGTGATCCAGAGCTACATGTACCATCAGCATTCTCGCCAGATGGCGATGGGCAAAACGATTTTTTCCAAGTTTTTGGCTACGATGTAGCACGTTTCGACATCAAGATATTTAGCCGTTGG
Organism: Cytophagales bacterium; assembly: GCA_043769845.1. GTDB lineage: Bacteria > Bacteroidota > Bacteroidia > Cytophagales > UBA9547 > UBA9547. The sequence goes on along the minus strand of JAYVIX010000189.1, from coordinate 891 downwards.
GGCGAAATCATTTATCATAGTACCGATTTCAATTTCAATTGGGACGGAAAATACAAAGGCCAAACGGTTCCGATTGGCACGTATCCGTTTGTGATTTCGTACAGCGGCACCACTTTTGAAGGCGAAAATCTAGCCAAAACTTTTTCGGGCGATGTGACGGTGGTGCGATGATTTTTTGATATTGCTGGTTTAAAAGAAGCGTTTTTCAGTCTGCGTTTTTTATTTTAGTTTAAAAACTTGAAGAGTATCTGGCCCCGAAATCTGATTTCCGTCCCAGAAATAGGCAGAAACAATACTGTCACTTTTAACTAGTTCATCATCATTTTCATATTCCACATGTGTGGAGCTACAAAAGATGGTATCGATGTCTCCTTGGGTTGATTTTGGAAAAAGTACTTCTGTATAATTGGCAAACATACCAGCTTCACTTACACTATACGTTGCTACAGCCAACTGCAATTTATTTCCATCCCAAATACAATAGTTGTTACCATTCAAATAGCCGCATGCACCATAAGACATGTCTGTATTGACGATTGTGTTTACACCTTTTAGAAATGCCTCTGGCATTTTTTGGGTCATTAAACTTTGGTTGAAATAAAACGCATCGCTTTTATCCTCGTGATCAGCTGTAAAAATCATGGACAATTTCAACTCACTTAGAATTTCGTGACTTTTGTTCACCACTACGTATCTTCCAACTATATCCGAATATTCTTTTTCTTTCGAAGGCAAAAGACTCAGCAAAAGCATGTTCCCATCATTTAGCAATAAATTTTGGGCGACCAAAGACTTTTGTGGCAAATAACCTTCGTATTCTTTGTCTCCTTTTAAAACCGATACTCGATAGATTGGCATCAACCAATTTGATTCCAAATTATGGTTTGGTAA
>JAYVIX010000188.1:0-4359 GCA_043769845.1 Cytophagales bacterium | reverse complement strand
GCACAAGCTGGTGCTCCAGATTCTTCAGCACTTGCAACAGGTATCTCAGAAGCACTTATCAATACTGCGATTGGTATTGGTACATCAGCAGTTTCTATTATTGCTTACAACTTCTTCACTAGCAAAATAGACACGCTTACTTATAGCATTGACGAAGCTGGAATGTCTATTACTCAGACATTCTCTGCTACTAGTAAGTAGTAAGTATTGAGTTTCAAGTACTAAGTTTAGTAGTCGGGGATACTCGGCTACTAATACCCAAAACCTAACACCCAATACCTAAAACCCAAAATGTTATGGCTAAAGTAAAAGTACCTCGTAAAAGTGTAATGATGGATATGACCGCCATGTGCGATGTCGGATTCTTGCTTCTTACATTTTTCATTTTAACAACGTCTTTCAAACCAGACGAACCTATTACGGTCGATACGCCCACTTCTACTTCCAAATTTCAGTTGCCCGATACAGATATTATCTTGATTCAGGTAGCACCAGATGGTAAAGTATATTTCGGGATTGATGGACAACCTCGCAGATTACAAGTTTTAGAGAAAATCTCTGAAAAGTATGGGGTGAAGTTTACTGAAAAAGAAAAGCAAGAATTTTCTTTGATGTCGACAATTGGTATGCCAATCGCTGGTTTAAAATCTTTTTTGAGCAAAGAACCATTCGAAAGAAAAAGTTTCAAACAACAAGGAATTCCTGCTGATTCGGTTGGGAACGAATTATACGATTGGTTGGCTTTTGGTCGAATCACAAATCCTAGTTCTAGAATTGCAATTAAAGGAGATAGAAATTCTAATTACGAAGTCATGAAAAACGTAATTGGAACACTTCAGGCTCAAAATGTCAACCGATTCAACTTAGTAACTGGCTTAGAAGCAGGAACTAAGTAATTAATAATTTTAATTAATAATTAGAAGCACATGGCACAGATAGAAGAATCGGGCGGTGGTGGCAAAGGTAAAAAGGGCAAAGGTAAGAAACATGCACCGAGTGTTGATATGACACCAATGGTGGATTTGGCCTTCCTTTTGATTACCTTTTTCATGCTCACAACCACTTTCAGCAAGCCTCAGACGATGCAGCTGAATATGCCTGATAAAACAGATACAAAGGAGAAGCAAGAATCGAAGGCCTCTGAGTCTTTGACACTTTTGCTCGCAAAAGACGACAAAGTTCTTTGGTTTCAAGGATTGCCTGAAGAAGCTAAATTAGCGGAAACAGATTATTCTAGCGAAGGACTTCGTAAGTTGATTATGGAAAAAACGGTTCAGGTCGGAAAAAATGAGAAAGGCGAAAACAAAATCGTGATTATCATCAAACCGCTTGACGAGTCGAAGTACAAAAATGTAGTGGACGTGTTGGATGAAATGAACATCACGGTTTCCCAGCGTTATGCGATCGTAGACCTTATTCCTGCTGAGAAAGAATTAGTAACAAAATACCAAGCATCTAAATAGCCGGAAATGAGTTACGCTTTATTTAAAAAATCTTGGAAAGACATCATATTTGACAGTAGAAACAAAGCCTACGGAGCATATGAGTTGAGAGAAGAGTACGACAATTACATTGTAAAAGCGATGATAATTGCAGTGTTGTTGGCCGCATTTTCAATTGGCGGACCAATGATTTATAAATTATTAAAACCAGAGGAGAAGGTTCCCATTGAAGAAATGATTGAGGTTGATTTGGCCAAATTACCACCTCCTCCGGAGAATCCGAATGAACCGCCACCACCACCACCACCGCAAATTGAAATGCCAAAAGTGGAAACGATTAAATTTTTGCCACCAGAGGTTAAAAAGGACGAGTTGGTAAACGATCCTCCTCCAACAATTACAGAAGTGAAAGAAGCTGTGATTGCGAATAAGGATCAGGAAGGTGTAAAAGGCGATGAAACTGCAGTAGTAGTGGAAGAAGCAGCTCCTGTAGCGATTGAAGAACCAAAAGAGGAAGAAGTTTTTACAGTAGTAGAACAACAACCTCAGTTTCCTGGTGGAATTGCAGAAATGATGACTTTTATCAAAAAGAACATCTCTTATCCAAGAGAAGCCGCTAACATGGGTATCGAAGGAAAAGTAATTGTTGGTTTCGAAGTAGGTAAAGATGGTAAACTAGATCGTATTCAGGTTTTGAAAGGAATAGGAAACGGTTGCGATGAAGAAGCCATAAGAGTAATTAAAATGATGCCAAATTGGGATCCTGGTAAAATGAACGGAAGAAGTGTCAAAGTAAAAATGACTGTTCCGATCAAATTTCAATTGTCTAAATAATTGACTACCAAGAGCTGCTCCATAAGGCAGCTCTTGGTTTTAACGGATTTTAAATGCCAAAATTTCTTCTCTATTTCTCTGCTTTGATGTCTTTATTGTACATCTACTTCGGCTTTTATATTGCTTTATCTTCTTCTGTCACTCAAGCAATACAGTTTCCATACAATGTTTTCTTGGGAATACTTTTGGTTGGTTATGGTTCGTTTAGAATATATCGTTTTTACCAATTGCTGGTAAAACAAAAAAATGACTAAAATTCTTTCCTTCTCTCTGCTTTTCCTTTTTCTGTTTTCTTGCAAACAGAAAGTCGATGAGATTCCCGAAACAGCTACAAGTGGAATCCTTAAAATTGCGTTTGACGAATCGTATCTGCCTTTGGTCAGACAGGAAATAGACATTTTTCACTATCTGTACAAATATGCGACAGTTCTAGATACGGTTGTTTCTCAAGAAAAATCGCATGAGTTATTTTTAAAGGATTCGGTAAAATTGATTTTTAGCTCAAGAAATCTCAACTCAAATGAAATAGCATATCTGAAAGCTAAAAAAGTGTTTCCTAAGATTTACGAATTTGCTCAAGATGGTTTGGTATTGATTGTGCATCCAGCTTCTAAAGATTCTGTTTTTAAGATTCATACATTGAGTAATTTGGTTTCGGTCGAAAATTCAAAGGCGATTTTGGTGGTAGATAATGCTTCGGGTGCATCCATTACTTCGTTTGCGGAATTGGTTGGAATTCCAAAGGAACGTATCAAAAATGTATTTTCAGCCGAAAATACATTGGGTGTAATTGATTATGTGTCGAAAAACACAAACGCAATTGGGTTGATTGCGAGCGAATGGATATCCGATACTGACAATCCTAAAGTACAAGAGGTGCTGAAACAAGTAAAAATTGCTAAGTTGCTGGGTCCTAAATCCGATGAAGCATTTGGCCCTTTTCAGTCCGAAATTGCAGATAGTCTGTATCCATTTAAAAGAAAGTTGTACATTATTTCTCGAGAAACAAAAATGGGAATTGCCAATGGTTTTGCTTCCTTTCTTTTGGGTGAAAAGGGACAAAGAGTAGTTTTGAAGTCTGGAACGTTACCTATAAAAGTGCCCAGTAGAGAAGTGGTGATTTCGAAAAAAAGTGTTTATTGATTTTAATAGAATATATTTTATGAAAAAAGTAGTTTTGTCTGTATGTGCATTATTGGCAAGTATTATGGGAAATGCTCAATCATTGCAAGATGCAATAAAGTATACTGATAATGAGCAATATACACGGGCTAAATCCGCTTTGTTGTCCCAAATAAAAGCAGCTCCTACAAAACCTGAAGCGTATTTTTCTTTAGGAAATGTATACCTCAAATTAGAAAATTCTGATTCTGCGCTTTACTATTTCAATAAGTCGAAAGAAGTAGATGCAAAGTATGCCTTGGGTTTAGTGGGCGAAGGTTCAGCTTTGTATTTGAAAGGAAAGAAAGCGGAGTCAAAAGTTGCATTTGATCAGGCATTGTTGCTTTCAAAAAATAAGAATGCCGAAGTGTTGGCTCGAATTGCGGAAGTATATGTGGACGCAAAAGACAAGAGCGAACTAACGAATGCTTTTGTTTTACTTGATAAAGCGATATTGTTCAATAAAATGGTGCCCGATTATTTTTTGATTCGCGGTGATGCTTATTTGTTAAAACAAGATGGTTCGAAAGCAGTGGCAGATTATCACGAAGCGTCTAGGTTGGATCCTAAGTTGGCAAAAGCGTATATCAAAGAAGGTAAACTATATATCAAAGCTAGGAATTATGCCGAAGCGATGAAGTATTACGACAAAGGCATCGAAGTGAATTCTGATTTTTCGCCCGCTTATCGTGAAAAGGGTGAATTGTATGCCAAAATGAGAAAGTATGACAAGGCTTTGGAAAGTTACAAGAAATATATTTCATTGTCAGATGACGACAATGATACTAAGTTTCGTTATGCTTCGTTTTTGTTTATGACCCAAGATTATAAGGGTTCTAAAGAGTTGATTAATAAATTGTATTCGACTGGATATAACAATAAGTTAGGTTTTCGTTTGCTAGGATATGCCGATTTGGAATTG
>JAYVIX010000187.1:0-6695 GCA_043769845.1 Cytophagales bacterium | reverse complement strand
CAATTTATCTTGGTGAATGATGCATTTCTTATAATATCTTTTGGCCTTGTCCATGAATACTACTTCCTCATAATCAGGACTATCAGGCATTTCGCTCATTCCGATCGAACAGATGTTTACACCATGAATTTTGAGAATATTCATCAGTACTGAACCTGTGTAGGCCACGCTTTCGTCACCATTCAAGTACTGCGCAAGAATATCGGCTTGCTGCTCGGCTGCAGCCGTGATTCCGTAAAGCATGTTATTGTATTCGGCTATTTCTCCAAATGCAAATATATAAGGATCAGAGGTTTGTAGGCGTTCATCGACCACTACACCTCGCTTGCACACCAGCCCAGCTTCTCTCGCAATTTCGATATTAGGAATGGTGCCGATGGCAAATATGGACAAGTCACATGAAATTTTTCTTCCAGATTTCATAATCAAACCTTCCAATTTTTCGGTTCCTACAAAGGCTTGTACTTCGTCATTGTAGAAGATTTCGATTCCTCGATCGACCAACTCTTCTTGCAACAAATAGCTACCCAAACTATCCAACTGTCTGTCCATCAACCTCGAAATACGTTGAATGATGGTCACTTTCATGTTCATCTCGCGCAACGAACCAGCCATTTCTATTCCCAACAAACCGCCACCCACAATCACTACGTGGCTATTGGGAGTGAGACTATCGCGGAAACGATCGGCATCGTTTCGGGTACGCATCGTGAACATTCCTTTCAGATTCATCGGAATATCACGCGGTACATTGGCACGACTACCCGTTCCTAGAATTAGAATGTCATAATGATGTTCCTTGCCGTTTGAATCGACAATGGTCTTGTTGCCACGGTTGATTTTCATGACCGAGACACCTTTGTGAATCGTGATTTTCAAACTAGGCTCTTCGTCTTCTTTCAACTTGATGAGTTGTTCCCAATTTTGCACGCCACTGATATAATCGGGCAATTGTACACGGTTATAAATGGGCTCGGCTTCTTTGCTAAAAATGTCAATTTCGTCCGCTTCATTCAAATTGCGATAGCTTTTTACAAAACCAAACGCACCAGCACCAGCACCTACAATAATGATTTTCTGTTTGGGCTTGTTGTATTTCACCACCTGAACTGCTGAAAATTTAAAATCAGGTTCTTTGGAAACGGGATCTACTAGATTGTTAGTAAGATTGTTTGCTCTTGACAAATCGCTATTGAATGTCTTACCCCAATGCATTGGCAAAAACACAACACCTTTTTTAATATCAGAAGTGACGGTGGCTTTTACACGCACATTGCCTCGATTATTGAAAATCTCGACCAACATTCCATCCTTGATATCGCGTGCTGCTGCATCGGTAGGATGAATTTCCATGTATGGTTTCGCAATGTGTTGCTTCAGTTTATTGACCTTGCCCGTTTTGGTCATGGTATGCCACTGATCGCGTATTCTTCCTGTAGTAAGCACTAGCGGAAATAGGTCATCTGTTGCTTCCGAATGGTTTTCGTCTGGAACAGCATGTATTTTGGCTCTTTTATTAGCAGTATAAAATTTTCCGTCTGCGAAAAGTCTTGGTGTATCTTCAGTTGCTCCCTGCGGGAATGGCCAACGTACCGAACCTCTCGCACGCAGAATATCATAATTCAAACCTGTGATGTCGATATTTGTTCCTTTGGTGATTTGGCAATATTCGAGAAACACATCTTCGGTTTTTTTGTAATCGAAGTGTTTTCCAAATCCCATTTTGTGGGCAAAACGCTGAATAATATCGGTATCGGGCAGTGCCTCGCCTGGCGCAGGAACGATTGGTTGAAGGTACGTAACCCTTCGTTCCGAATTGGTCATGGTGCCTTCTTTTTCGGCCCAAGCAGCGGCTGGCAATACTAAATCGGCATATTTGACCGTGTCCGAATTGCGCGAAATGTCTTGTACGATTACGAAATTGGCCTTTTTCAAGGCTTCGTCTGCCAAACGTGCATCTGGTAAACTCACTATTGGATTAGTACAAATGACCCAAATGGCTTTCAATTTGCCAGAATGAAGGGCATCGAACATTTCGGTAGCAGTAAGTCCTGGTTTAGGAGCAATTTTGCCACTTCCCCAGAATTCTTCTACTTCTTGACGGTGAGCAGGATCGGCTAGGTTACGGTGAGCTGGAAGCAAATTGGCCAAACCACCTACTTCGCGACCACCCATTGCGTTTGGTTGTCCTGTGAGTGAAAATGGCCCTGCGCCTGGCTTGCCTATTTGTCCTGTTATCAGACTCAAATTCAGCAAACTAACGTTTTTATTGACACCAATGACGCTTTGGTTCAGCCCCATAGCCCACATACTGATAAAGCCACTAGAACGACCAATGTATTCAGCAGTCCAATAAATATCGTCTGCTTTTACGCCACATATTTTGGCGGCTTCTTTTACTGATTTCTGAAAAACGAGTTCTTTATAAGCTTCGAAACCATCTGTATTGTTGGCGATAAATATTTCGTCCACCATTTCTTTTTCGATGATCGCACGACCAATCGCATGGTACAATGTAACATCTGTTCCAGGATGGATTTGCAAATGAATATCGGCAATGGAACAGGTTTGGGTTTTGCGCGGATCTACTACAATGATTTTAACATCTGGATTGGCCGCTTTGTGGGCTTCTACTCTGCGCCAAAGAATCGGGTGACACCAAGCAGGGTTTGCACCAGTCACGAGAAAAGTGTCAGCCAGTTCGATATCTTCGTAGGAGGCAGGTACTGCATCTTCTCCCAAAGCCATTTTGTAGCCGACAACAGCCGAACTCATACAAAGGCGCGAATTGGTATCAATATTATTTGATCCAATAAAGCCTTTGATTAATTTGTTAATGATATAATATTCTTCGGTAAGACACTGGCCAGAAACGTAAAACGCCACTGCATCGGGGCCAAAACGATTAATAATAGATTTAAAAACAGCGGTTGCTCTATCTAGTGCATCGTCCCACGAAACGCGTTGTAGGGGCATATTGCGCCCCATTCGCATTTCTGGATACAAAAGCCGATCCGACTTGTCCATCACGGTATAGTGCAGATTCATCCCTTTGCTGCACAACATGCCTTTGTTGACTGGGCTATCTTTGTCGCCTTCTAAGGAGATGCGCCCGTCACGATCTTTTGTGACTACAATATTGCAGCCTACACCGCAATAAGAACAGGTAGATTTGAAACTTTCCATCTAGTAGATATTCAGTGATTTAGAAATAAATCAACCCGGCTCCAAAGGAATCGGGCTGACGGTAACCTAAACAAACTTAAACTCAAAATTCCTTTATCAAACATGATCTGCCACTAAGTAGAGGAATATCACTTAACGGAACAAATATAAAAATTGAGTAATTATACTCAAAGCAAAAGAGAGTATATTTTTAAAAGTAATTCGTTTAATGAAACTACCTATTAGGAAAATGCTAATTATATGAATTAAAAATATTTTATACAAACAATTATAAAACGAATTCATTCCAAATGATTCTGTTCCTTATTTGGACACTTTACATTTGTTTTACATGACATCTCATTAAAAAAGGAGACACTTTTCAGTGTCTCCTTTTTCGTCTATTAAAGTAAGTTTTAAACAAATAAGACTAACTAATGAATCTTACTATTTATTACTCTACCACAAACTTCCTTGTGAAACCTTCAGCAGTTTTTAGGATATAAAGTCCTTTGTTGAATTGGCTAACATCCAACGAATTTACATTGGCAGCTTCCATCACTTTTTGTCCGTTGATGGTTTCTACTGTCACGTCAGACATTTGGCTCAAATTCAGCTTTGTTCCTTTTACTGGATTAGGATAAATATTAAATGAAATATTATTCATGTTATTTTCTTCAGTTGAAGTAATCACATTTTTCACTCCAAAAACAGTGATCGTTCCGCTTATTTCGTTTGATACTAAAATGTAGTCTTTGCCGTCTGGGCTTTCTGAACCTTTCACATGCACTACATATTCTGGACCATGATCGCCACTGTAGGCAGTGGTGCTACGGTTGTTTTTGTAGTCTACAAAAACTGGTTTTGCAGGATCAGTAATGTTGTAAACCATTACACCACCAATTCGCTCAAGTCCTACAAAAGCATACTTTTGATCATTCAATTCGGCTATAGTCAACGCTTCTGGCTCACAACCTTTGGCATTACTTCTACCTTTCATCGTGTTGTTTTCGTGATTAGCATTGAAGATGGTAGAAAATGTAGGATGTTGTGAAGTGATATATTCAAAATCGTCCCCACTGTCGTACACTAAGTTGCCAGTGCTGGCATTGAAGATAGAGAACGAACGCGAACCTACGGCAAACAATTCGTCATAATCACCGTCTTTGTCGGTATCGCCTTGCAAATTCGAGATTCTGAAATTGCCTAGATTGTGTGTTTGTTTCAGAACCGCAGCATTCGGAAATTTTGTAGGATCAAGCACAACAGGATTGCTGCTCACGGCTGCTCTTTCGTTTACTAACGAATATTCTTTTTCGTCACCCTCGTTGGCCGTTACGATATAGGTTGTACCGTTCACCGTGTAGTTAGCAATTGCATCGGGCATATAATATCCTTTTACAGGGAAATTGGCGATCAAGATTTCGCCATTGCTAGTGCTGAAGTCTGCCCCGTTTCCTGCCAAGCTGTAGTCTTTGGTTCCGAGTGGCCAAACAGAAGCAATCGTCAAGTTTGCAAGGTTAATTTCCATCATGGCGTTGTTTTCTTGACACACTACCCATGCTTTTTTCGAATCAGGAGAAACAGTGATATACTCTGGCTCTAAGTCTTGAGCCAATGTACTGAAAGAAGCCGTTTTGCGAATTCCAGAAGCGATGAGTGAAGCCTCATTCGCATTCAGAGAAGCAAACGAAATAGTTGTCACGTCTGATTGGCTAATGTTATTAATACCCACCGAAATGTTCACCACACTAACTGAACCTTCTGGATCAACCGTGTAAGCTGTGTTTGGTTGACCTTCGTCAGCAGTCATAATTTTAGAACCATCGGGAGTGAAGCATACAAAGTCTGGCAATGCACCTACAGTCAATTGTTTTTTGAATGTACCTTCCAAATCAAACAAGACGATAGAGCCAGCCAATTGTTCGTTAGCATTTGGGCTCCCTACAGCCAATACTCCATTTTTCGCGGCAATGCTTGTCACGCCACCGTACGGAGTCATGTCTATTGATTTAATCGTAACAGGAGCGGCAGGATTTGAGAAGTCAATGATATCCACTCTTTTTTGCACTGCACTGATTGCATAAATCCTTTTTGTAACAGGCTCATAAGAAATGGCTTCGGTGGTACTGACCGTAGTAGCAGGGTCGAAACTTGTCACCAATTCTAACTCAATTTCTTTCGATGCAATTGGTGCTTTCTTATCGTTATCTTTGATGTAAACAGTCGCATACGTTCCTCCTGTAATAGCTACACCAGAAGCGTTTTCCAACGACAACACAAAATATTCATCATTTTCGCTTTCGGAATCGTTGATGATTGGAATTGTGATCTCGATCATAGCATTACTGCTTCCGGTAATAGGATATGTTTTGGTTGCAAGTGTGAAATCATTGTTTGTTGCGGTGCTCCAAGGAGCTGTTTTCACTACCACATCCACCGAAGAAGCAGTAGGATTAGCTAGTTTCAATGTTACTTTTATAGAACCTGCATCTTCTTTTACGGTGTAAAATACTTTATCGAAAGCGATTGTACTGTTGTAGTTAAATGCGAAAGTATAAGGAGCTGCCATTGGAATGTTGGCCGCATCTTTTACATTGTTGATTACAAGTGAGTTGCTCGATCCTTGTGCGAATGGTGTGCTGTAAGTCAACAACAACGTATCAGGAGCAGCACCGTTTTGACTGCGAGAAATCGAGGCTAAGTTCGCAATATTGGCAAAATTGGCAATATTGGTAGCCGATGCATCATCAAGGTCACGATCGAAAATCACTCTAATAGAAGCATCACTTAGCACCAAAGCTTTCAATACAGTAGGTGTCACATTTCCAGACGAAGTAGCATCAAGCGAAAAATTATCAAAACGATTGTTGCCTAATCCGGTTCCTGCCACTTGTACAAATTCAAACTTTATTTTGAATTTAGGATTATTGTCGGCAGTTGCGATCGAACTAAAATCTAATGTAACTAGTTTTGGTACGTCTGAAATAGCCAAACTATCGAATCTTACATAATTTGTTCCATCAATAGTATAAGATACGATTTGGGCGCGAGCCGATTGGGTAGAGCGTCTGGTAACATATTTTACAATAGGATCTGTATAGCCAGTTGTTGGCAAAGAAAATACCAATTCGCCACCTATTGGGTTGTTGAAACGAAGGTGAGTAAGCGCTTCTTCTGAATTTCTAGCGTTCAACGTACCAAAATCTTGACCAGTGTTGCTCGTAAATTCTACCGTACTAGTAGATGTGCCTACAGTATGTACAATCGCTGCACCAGCTACTTTACTAGAAGTGGGTGTAAGCAATTCATTTAATGCGGTACTAGTATTGAAATTCCAATAATGAACCAAATCCTGTGCCATTAGCAAGTTGCTGGACAATAATAAGAGTGGGAGTTTTAGGAGAAGATGTTTTAACATACTACTTATATTTAAGTTTGGCGCAAATATCAGCCCGTAGTATTAACTGGTTGTTAAGCCAGTGTTGCAATGTGATTACGATAAAATGAGGTTTTTGCAAATCAAGTAA
>JAYVIX010000186.1:0-2370 GCA_043769845.1 Cytophagales bacterium | reverse complement strand
GTTTTCTTAGTGCCTGCTTTTCGCATGATATTTTTCCTGTACGTACCTACTGTTTTTTCGCTAATAAAAAGCAAATCAGCAATTTGTTCATTCGAGCGGCCTTTGCATATATAACGTAGAATTTCCATTTCTCGGTCGGAAAAACTGTTGGGAGACGAAGTCGACAGAAATCCATTTGCCAAGATATGGGTGATAGCGGGTGCGAAAAAATCCACGCCTCAAGCAATTGACCCAATGGCTTGAGCTAATTCTTCTTCGCTCACGTTTTTTTGCAAAAAACCAGAAATTCCAGCTCTAACCGGCAATTCACAATGGCAATCCAAGACGATGAGCACTTTTGTATTTGGCGAAATCTCCTTGAGCTCGTTCATCAACTCCTTAATCGGACGCTAACACAAGTTGAGTTCCATAATTAAAATATCAGGACGAGTACTTGAAATTTTATCAGCCAGATAATTCAAATCGTGTGTTTCGCCTACCAAAATAGCTCCCGAAAGCTCTTTGATTACTTTCTTAATCCCTTCTCTGATAAGCAAATAATCATCGGCAATATATATTCATCCGCTCGTTTTTACCCAAGACCTAAAAACCTTTTTCATTCAGAACTGAAAAGTATTGTTTTATCTTTGTGCTCCACAAAACATGACACAATGATTGATTTAAGCAACGACCTTCAAAAATTCAGTTATGCGATTGGCATCAGTGTCGCGCAAAACTTGAAACAACAAGGTATCGAAAGTGTAGATTCTGCTGCTTTGGCAAAGGCATTTACAGATGCATTCTCGGGCGATGTACAATTGAAACCCCAAGAAGCACAACAAGTTATCCAAGAACATTTCTCTAAAGCTTCTGAAAGCAAAAACAAAGTGAACATCGAACAAGGAAAAGCCTTTTTGGCAGAAAACGGTAAAAAAGAAGGCGTGGTAACGCTTCCAAGTGGTTTGCAATACCAAATCCTAACAGAAGGCAATGGCCCAAAACCAAAAGCAACTGACACGGTAAAAACGCATTATCACGGCACATTGATCAGTGGCGAAGTGTTCGACAGCTCGGTACAACGCGGCCAACCGGCTACATTCCCAGTAAATGGCGTGATCCAAGGTTGGGTAGAAGCATTGCAACTAATGCCGGTAGGTTCTAAATGGAAATTGTTTGTTCCATACCAACTTGCCTATGGCGAAAGAGGCGCGGGTGGAAGCATTGGCCCATGCACCACTTTGATTTTCGATGTAGAATTGATTTCGATTGAGAAATAGTTTTTTTGTGAATTGGTCAGCACCGAAGGTCAGACCTAATGACCTGAAGTCTGACCTTCGGTGCTGACTTCAAATAAAAAAAGGCTTGCGAAAATTCTCTTCGCAAGCCTTTTTTATAACTATTTTTGGTAATTGATCCTTCAGATATGACTAGAGCACAGATACATCCAATGCCTTCGTTTTTTGATAGGTACATTCAGTTAGTTGAGCCAGATGTAGAATTAATTGAAGGCTTGCAGAAAAGTCTTCAATCGTTTATAGAATATGATTTTTCAGTTTTAGGAAGATTGGGAGATAAAGTTTACGCTCCTGAAAAATGGACAGTGAAAGATATTTTACTACATATTATTGATAACGAGCGCATTATGGCCTATCGTGCTTTGCGTTTTGCAAGGAATGATAAAACCGTGTTGCCAGGTTATGACGAGCAAATTTTGGCCGCACATGGAAATGCCAATTCGAGATTGATTCAGGATTTGAAAAGCGAATTTATCTCGGTCAGACTTAGTTCCATTACCTTATTCAAAAGTATGGACGAGGAAGCCCTTGTGCGGTTAGGAAAGGCGTTTCAAGTAGATATTTCACCTTTGGCACTTGGTTTTGTACTGATTGGGCATCAAATACACCATTTCAAGGTAATCGAAGAAAAGTATTTGCCTCTTCTTGTTAATTAGTTTTTGGTTCGTAGATCCTTGTTTTTTGGACTAATTTTACGACCTATTATTTTGTGTGAATAAATGAAAATACCTGAATTAATATTCTTCTGTCTGACTATCGTCTTCATGATTATAGGCGCACACCAAACGATGGTGTACGGTTTCTTGGCTAGTTATTTCATCTTTACTTTTGCCGTTTTCTCGTTTCTTGGTTTTGGCTATATGAAGCGCAAACGCCAAGAAAAGGAGGCTAAACAGCAAAAATAGCATCAAACAATTTTGAAATTTTTGTATTCGCCAAGCCTAATTCCAAAATTACGTTCGACCCAAAAACTGAGTTTTTCTTTCAACGGGATTTTGATTTTAGAAGGATCGTAAGGGAATTTCCAATTCATTTCTTCGATCCTTTTTAGCATCACTTCTGGATGTGTGCCATCGAAAAGTGTGAGCCATTCCCT
>JAYVIX010000185.1:0-9815 GCA_043769845.1 Cytophagales bacterium | reverse complement strand
TTTACTTCCCGCACTTGATTATCCAATGCTTAGTTTCAAAGGCCAATTGCCCTTTAATAAACTAGACAAAGGTTTGGGAAATAAACAATCATTCGACATAGAAGGCACTTTTTCGCTTGGAAATCAAAGCGTTACTACTTCTATCTCTGTTGAATTCGAATTCATGGACAAACAGCTCTTTTTCGATACATTTTTTATGATTGATTTGGCAAAATTCAATATCACTTTACCTAAAGAATACCAAACCAAGATTTCAAATCGCATCGAATTCAGAATTGATAACGGACATTTAATCGTAAAATAATAAAGTATTTATATCTAAGTAATTAGGTTTAAGTTTTCGACTCCTTGTGTGACTGTTCCAAAATACGATGTTATTCGGAACAGTGCTTATTTACAAATGGATTATGCGCCATGGAAATTCATGAAACTCATTGCTGGATGACAAGCAAATAAGATTCCTGGCTTTGTTACGGATTTTGTTCTGCGCCTTGGTACTATTTTATACCTAAACGAACATATTGGACCAAACTACTTTACAGTCAATTATTTAGATCACCATCAGCATTTGAGCGTTCTTCGTATTCGCCACCTTCGGTGTATGGAAATGCCACTTTAACTCCTGAAAAGATTACCACTTACGAAGCGCAAGTTTTCCATACAAAAATTTCGGCTACCTATTTTTACAGCGAAGACAAAAGTTAAATGCTGGCCTGTTTAGTTCGTATTTTGGAACTGAGGGTAAGATCTACAAGTACAATTCGGCAGGTGTACAACTGACTAAAATGGCTAATCCTACCTCAAATGCTTATACAAATGTGAGTTTAAACATTTTGGCAAATATCAAAAACATCATTAAAGCCGAAAAAATGCCCGATTTATTGTTGCAATGCTACGTCACCAACCTCTTGGATGAAAAAATCTATTATGCAGAAGTCGTTCGAAGAAATATTAATACGTTGCCTGGGTGCCAAGGTCGTGCGATCAATGTAGGTGCTACGTTCAAATTCTAATCCAAAGTACCGAAACGTTCTATTCAACAAGGGGCATTTTCTTTCGAGTAGAACGTTTTCCATAATACCTGATTACAAAAAATGAGATCAAATAAAAAGGCATAATCGGTATTTTATATCTGACCAATGTTCCAAAATTGGCGGTTGATAACCCGATTGCAAAAGCAAATGTCAACGAAAAAACCAACGAAGCAGCCACTATTGGATGTTCTGAAATGATAACAAATGTATGCCTAATTCCTATTTTGAACAAAGTAGAAATAGTCAGATAAAGGAAAAACAAACTTTCAAAAGCCGATAGCAGCATCACAATATTTTTTGATTCCCATAAATAAGGTCTGAATAGAGTTACATTTATAGCAGCAGGTATCTTTTTCATCATACCTAATGGAGTGTATTCTACTTTGCCTAAGTTATATACCGATCCTTTTTCTTGCTTGCTCACATGTGTTAACCATTCGGATGTTGCCTGTGCTGTATTTGTCACGTTTTCAATACTATAGCGTGAGTCTTCTTTCGACACATAATCAGTTGCTAAAAAGCCAAAAAGTGCACCTATTAACACCATGATTGGTCTTAATAAAATACGTGTAAATTTGGATTTTATTTTATTGTTGTACACCATAAACAGCCACAACAAAGCGGCTGGGATAAAACATAATATGATATAGATTTTAACTATTTTAATCACTAAAAAACTGATTGCAAACAGAAAAATATCCCATTTGCTGGCTGTTTTCAAAATAAAAATGCGATAGAAATTACTAAAAAATATTCCCAAACAGCCAAACGTAATGGAATCTTTCATCAATCCTGAACCCCAAAAAATAACAGAAGGCATCAAAAAACACGCCAACATGATGTCTTTTCTTATTTCAGGATAAATTTTGTTGAACGTAGTGAACATGTTCCAAACACCTCCAAAACTAATCAAAGCAAAAAACATGGCATTGACCGAGTAGGTATGGAAATTAAACAAGCCAAAAAAACCAGATACACGCACCACAAAATAGGCAGGAGGGTCGCAGTAAAATAACATTCCTTTGAGGTACCGTGTATACTCGCTCTGAAAATTGCACGAATCGGTAAAAATCATCCAAAAACCTGCTTTCGGATTCTCCAAAAAGGCATTCCAAATATATTTACTTCCATATAAAAAATAATTATACGTATCGCCTGATGTGTAATAAAACTTATAAACAAGACCTAAAGCGATTGCTCCAAACAGTTTCAAAGACAAAGCGGGAATGAAATAAGGCTGTATATTCTTATCCTGACACACTTTGTTGCGAATCGAATAGGCAATAAAGTAGATAAAGACCAAATAGATGGGTGCTATGAATATGTCTTTATAATCCATCAGGACAATACTTCTTCTAATATTTGTAAAGACTTGATCTTTGGCATTTCGATGTGTCTTTCCAGATAATTCATAAAAAACTTAATCAAGCAAGATCGACTATTTTTATTAACACAAAAAGGTTGATAATCAACTAATTGAACCAAGGCAAATAGGGAATTTTTACTGTTTTGATCTAAACCCAACAACGGATCATTTTCGATATCTGATTTTATAGAAAAGCCAAGGATTTCAGTGTATTTACTGATGAAAAATAAATGTACATCATGAATAGTCTGATTGGACGCTCCGATTATTTGGCTGACATAATGAAGCAAATCGTACAAATCAGGCTCAGTTTCCCATTCTTTAAACGTTCTTAGAACAATTTCAGAAATAAATATACTAATTGAATACCGACTCATATTTGGCTCTAGACCAAAAGTGGTCGCCAACAAATGTAATTCCTTGACTTTCGAGATACCTTTTTTCTCATTCAAATACACCACAAACTCAATCTCGCTCAATGGCTGTAAATGAATGAGATTGAATTCGGACTTTTGTTTCCCCACTCCATGTATTATCACTGATATACAGCCATGTTGAAGTGTAAAAACTTTACAAACAACAGATGTTTCTTTGAATTTGAAAGTGTCTAAAACGATGCCTTGTACCAGTTCGGGCATTAGTCTATGATCGCTATTTTATTGACCAATGCTTCGCCACCATCTTCTGTAGCCGAAAAAATAAGATAAATACCTGGTTGAGGCCTACGACCATTATAGTCTTTCACATTCCATGTCGCCAAGCTACCTTCGGCTTTGGTTTGAAAAACAAGCGTACCCGATATGTCGGTTATTTTGATTTGAGCATTATTGACCAAACCGCTGATCGCTACGAAGCCGTCAAACTCTTTTTTTACTGGATTGGGATAGATAGTGACGTTTGTATTTTTATCAGTTCCATCTACCGAAGTACCTCCGTATGAGATCATTCCTTTATCAGTATTGATAAATACTTCACCCGTTTGTGCCGACACTTTGATATCAACAATGTATTTAGATGGCAATGGGCTATTCAAATCATCAAAATGAAGAACTTGTTTGCTGCCATCGCTACTGAATAACCAGATTCCTGAATTAGATGTTCCGATCCATTTTCGATTGCTAGCATCTACTTCCATAGCGGTAATATTTTGGCCTTTTAGTAAGGCCTTATTTTCAAATACTGGCACCGCAGCTTTTATGGTTCTTCGTTGAAAAACTTCGTTGGGGTCGGCAAAATAACATACTCCATTTTCAGTTCCGATCCATATTGCACCATCATTGTCCATGGTGATACAATTGGCTTTACTTCCACAAATTTCTTCCCTGAATCCTTTCGAATAATTTAAATACCGAGGTAAAGAATATTTGTTTTCATTATACACCAAAAGTCCGCCCGAAAAATCTGATTCAGTACGACCAAGCATCCATTTGGTATCGTTTCTATCAATCAAAATCCTACGAATGTTATATGCTGGGGTTTTTTCGATTGCCGATTCGGCCGAGTAATCCAAACTATTCCAAACATCCGTTCCTCGCCAATTAATTGCTTGCCACCTTCCGTCTAGGTCTAATGTAAATAACATAGGATTACCACTATTATCCGCCACAGGATTTAATATCCACATCTTTCCTTTGCTATCGGTCTTTATTTCGGCTACTCGACAATACGGAGCACCCGGTTCTTGGCAAAATGGTCCAACATTGCAATTTTGCAAGGGCACTCCAGGAGTAGAGTCATTCGATATTTTGAATTTATCTGCCCCATCCCATTCCATCATTCCATTTCCCCAAGATGAGAAATATATTTTTCCATTAAAGGGGTTTTTTGTCACATTCACTAAATCGCGAATATTTGGTATATTTTTTAGTCTTGGTTTAAAAACAGACCATTGTCCATTTTCAAAAATGCTAAACTCACCATCATTACCATATTGAGCATAAGAATTAAAACCACCTCGCATCGCATAAATCGCATTTCCTACTTTCGAAAGTGTAAATGCAGTAAGAAATCCAGGGCCGTTAATACTTACTTTTTCAAAAGTAGTATCCTGATCTTTATTAGAAACTAAACCTAGAGAAGTAGAAGCAGCCCATATTGCACCTTGAGTATCAACTATCAAATCAGATGGATTTTCAACACCTTTTAATGATTTACGTTCTCCATTTGTACCATCAAAAGAAAAGAATGAATTTTCCCTCAAAATCCATAGCTTGTTATCTGCATATGAAAATCCATTGAAAAGCCCTCCATATTCTGGTTTGAATATGATAGAATTTAATACATTATCGCTATTAGTGTAAAAATATCCATCTTTATATTGAAGATAAATATAACGTTTAGAAGCATATAGCTTACCATTAAACGAAGCTAAATGTTCAAATGTAGGTTTCTCATCCTCATTTCGATAAGGTATCAAAGTCCAATTTTCAAAATCAAGCTTGTTGATTGTCGTGTTGATTGAGGCCTTATAAACTCCTGATGATGTGGCTACAAATAGTGTATCACCTAAGATTGCAGTTGAATTTACTTTTGTAAAATTATCCACACTATTGAAAGCCATATATACTTCCTTCGTCTGATTTTTAGAAAGATCGTATACTAAAACTCCAAAATCAGTAGCTATATATACTAAACTAGAATAGAAGTAGAGTTGATTGATTTTTTTGCTACCTGTGATGTTCGATTTGAAAATATCGTTCACCAACTTAATTCTACCATCTTTCAGCAAATCAAATTGGCCATTTTCATACGCAACCACCAATGTATTGGTGGCTTCACTCACTCCCAATCTTGAAACTGCGGTTTGGGAAAAGCCGTCTATTTTGGACAATGTCTTGATGGAACCTGATTCTGTGTCTAAAGACATAAACGAACCATTCCCTCCTGCATAGATTTTCGAGCCTAATCTCGCTACCGAATTACATGAACTATTTGGCAAATGCATCTGCCACTCCCCTACAGGCAATCTGGATTGGGCAAGTAATACATTTGAAAAAACGAGGAGAAGAAAAAATAATCGAGTAGCTGATTTCATAGTCTATAATACTGCAAGTTAAAACGAAAAAAGCGATTAAAAACAGTCTTCAAAATGTTCTATGGTCACTTTTCTACCTGTATCAACGATGGCTACTATATCGAATCGTATATCATGTAGCCAGTTTTTTTCGAAAATATAATTTTCGGCAGCCGATTTGATGCGTTTGGCCTTGGCTTTGTCCACCGATTCTTCTGGGAAACCATAAAGCAAATTTGTCCGATATTTCACTTCCACGAAAACTAAAATCCCTTTTTCTAAACCGATCAGATCAATTTCGGCACGACCGCAGCGGTAGTTGAATTGTAGAATTTCAATGCCTTTTGCAGCTAAATACTTGGCCGCCAGCTCCTCCCCTTTTTTGCCAACTTCGGTGTTAGTGCGGTCTTGTGGTGCGTTGCTCAATGCGCTTTTCGTAATTCTTTCCTTCAAAGATACGTTGTACAAAAATACCTTGTGTATGTATTTGATTCGGATCTAATTGTCCAGCAGGAACTAGTTCTTCCACTTCTGCAATCGTGATTTTGCCAGCAGTTGCCATCATCGGATTAAAATTGCGAGCAGTTCCTTTAAAAATAAGGTTGCCAGCAGTATCGCCTTTCCACGCTTTAATTAATGAAAAATCGGCACGAAGCCATTGTTCCATCAAATAGGTTTTACCTTCAAAAACTCTCGTTTCTTTTCCTTCTGCTACTTCGGTACCAACACCAGCTGGGGTAAAAAAGGCAGGAATTCCAGCACCACCTGCTCTGATTCGTTCGGCCAATGTTCCTTGAGGAAGTAATTCTACTTCTAATTCGCCAGAAAGTAATTGCCTTTCAAACTCTTCATTTTCACCTACATACGATGAAATCATTTTTCTAACTTGGCCATTTTTCAACAAAAGACCAATCCCGAAATCGTTTACGCCAGCGTTATTTGAAATACAAGTGAGGCCTTTGATTCCTTTTTTCAAAATGGCAGAAATGGTGTTTTCAGGAATTCCACACAGTCCGAAACCGCCCAACATCAACACAGCATTATGCGAAATGTCATGAATCGCATCTTCGGCATTGGCTACCACTTTGTTGATCATAACAAACAGATTTAATCTTAGAATGTTTCTAAAGAAAGACTCGCCCTTTTGTCGAGATGAATCTGATCTTTCAGCGCATCAATTGACGCAAACTTTTGCTCTTCTCTGAGGTAGTGTACGAATTCTACTGAAATTGTTTGTCCGTAAATATCTTGGCTGAAATCAAAAATATGGACTTCCAACGATAAGGAAGTGCCAGCCACCGTGGGACGAAAACCAATGTTCATCATTCCTTTGAACGTAGCGTTTTCTACATACACCAAAACAGCGTACACTCCGTTTTTTGGTATTAATTTTTCTTCGTTTAAAATCAAAATATTCGCAGTCGGAAAACCAATTGTTCGGCCTAATTTCTTGCCTTCCACCACTTTACCCGAAAGAGAGTAATTTCTGCCAAGTAGATTTTTGGCATCCTCTAATTGACCCGTTTCCAGATCCTGACGTATTTGGGACGAACTTACCGCAAGGCTATCGACTTCTTGCTTTGAGATTTCTTCTAATTCAAAACCAAACGTACTTGTGTATTTCGAAAGAAAATCAATTCCGCCTTCTCTGTTTTTGCCAAACCGATTGTCGTAACCTAGTACAATCCGCTTCGCTCCTATTTTAGTGATTAAAATATCTTGCAAAAAAGACAAAGCCGTTTGTTCTGAAAAAGCGGGCGTAAAAGGGATAATCAATAAATGATCAATTCCGATTTCACGAAGCAAAGTTATTTTTTCTTCGATTGTTGTCAGAAAACGCAAATCTTTCGCATCCGGATTTAGGACTTTGCGCGGATGTGGCCACATCGTAATCACCATACTCTGAAAACCTTCCGATTCTTGTCTCACCAAGGATTTTAATATATGAGCATGACCCAAATGTACTCCATCAAAATTGCCAATTGTGACGACTGCATTTCCAATAAATGGAACCTCTTCAATGCTATTATAAACCCTCATTTACTGAATGTTAGCATTTTCAGCCGATAGATTTTTGATGTGCTGAACGAAAGTAGGAATTTCAAATGCGTTATCGACCGAAAGATCTCCTACTTTGGTACGCCTGAGTGCGGCCAAATATCCTCCTACTCCCAATTTTGCTCCAATATCACGAGCCAAACTGCGTACATAAGTTCCTTTAGAACAGCGCATTAGAAACTCTACATTAGGCAATTTTATTTTCAGTATTTCGATTGAATAAATAGAAACAGGTCTTGGCTGTAATTCAATTTCCTGACCTTTTCGAGCTTTTTTGTACAAACGTTCGCCACCCACTTTTACGGCCGAATACATGGGCGGAATTTGTTGCAAATCGCCCACAAAACTCATCACTGCTTCTTCGACTTGCTCTTTGGTAAGATGTGAGCAATCTGTTTCCGAATCAAACTCGGTTTCCAAATCGAAAGAAGGCGTTGTTTTTCCTAGACAAATGGTGGTAAGATACTCTTTTTCAGTGGCTTGAATGAGGTCGATTTTCTTGGTCATTTTGCCAGTACACAAGACCAAAAGTCCAGTTGCCAAAGGATCAAGAGTGCCTGCATGACCCACTTTTTTGGTTTGGATGGTGCCTCGTACTTTGTTGACCACGTCAAACGAAGTCCAAGTCAGTGGCTTGTCGAAGAGAAGTACTTCTCCTTCTTCAAAGTTGAATTTGGGAAATTGAGGCAAAATATTGAATTTGAATCACAAAGCTACATGTTTAGTTGAAGGTTCAAAGTTCAAAATTGAATGTTCATACTTTGAACTAAAGAATCCTTCTAACGCCCATAAACCGTTCCTTAAAATAAGGTGCATCTACAAAATCGTACTTGACGCCATGCGAGGTTGAGGCATGGATAAACCTAATTCGACCCGATTTGTTTTCAGCCACAATGCCCACATGTCCAGCTTTTTCGGAAGTCAAATCATGCCCTTTGAAAATAATTAAATCGCCTTTTTGGGCTTCTGAATTGGCAATCAATTGGCCTATTTCAGCTTGTTGAAAGGAATAATAAGGAAGGTAAATCCCAAAACGTTTGAAATTATAAAACGTAAATCCCGAACAATCAAAACCGCCTGGCAATTTCCCATTTGGAACATAGGTTGTACCAATATGTTTTGCGGCATGTTTCAAAAGTGAATCAGAATGATATTCTAACACAATGCTTGAATCAGCGTAATAATTGTAATCCTGATTGAAATGATAACGATTGGCAACCGAATCATTTTCAATATCCTGAGCATTCAGTTCGACTGAAAACAACACAATAAAACTGAAAAATATATATTTAAAATAATTCATATATTTTATCGACTCAAATTCTAAACCGCATCTACAAATTTCTGAATAGCACCTTGTGGATCAGTCGTTTGCATAAAAGCCTCGCCCATCAAAAAGCCTTTATAGCCATATGTTTTTAACTGGCGAACGGTTTCTGGTTTTGAAATTCCGCTTTCAGAAATGCGTGTAAAATGAGCTGGGATATGTTCGATCGCACGAATTGAGCGCTCAATATCGACTGAAAAATCTTTTAAGTTTCTATTGTTTACTCCCACTACGTCAATGTATTCACTAAGATTGCCGTCCAATTCTTCCACTTCATGAATTTCGAGCAAGGTTTCTAAACCGATTGATTTGGCAAACTTGGCCAAACGATTCAGCAAGGGCGATTCGATCGCAGCTGCTATCAGCAAAATAACGTCAGCTCCCCAAGCTTTTGCTTCTAAAAGTTGGTATTCGTCCACCATGAAATCTTTGCGCAAAAGAGGAACATTTTGCATTCTTCGAACTGCTATCAAATCGTCTTTTGTTCCACCAAAATAAGTTTCATCGGTCAAAATTGAAAGTGCAGAAGCTCCTGCTAGCACATATCCAGTGGTTACTTCTACTGGTTCGAAGGCTTCATTGAAAATTCCTTTTGAAGGCGATTTTCGCTTGAATTCGGCAATAATGCCATGTTTTCCATTCGGGTTTTCGAGCGTATGTTTGAACGAAATGGTCGGTTTGGAAAAGAATTCGGAACCTTCCAACTCCGATATAGATACCAAGGCTTTTCGTTCTTCTACTTCCTTGTATTTGCCTAAAGTGATTTTTTCGAGGATATTCATAAAACTAAATAGAGTCGCAAATTAAGGAAAAAGAGAGACTCTCATCTTTAAAGAATAGAAAGCAACCTTATATTCTTTGCCATCAGAGGCAGTTGTTAAGTAATCCTTAATAACTGAATTCGCCTCTAATTCTTTGTCTGTCAGTATGTTTGATATATGCATACTGATGTTCGGAACAGATGTGTCAAAAAGTTCGGATAATTGATTTTGGTTCATCCATACCGTTCCATCTTTG
>JAYVIX010000184.1:0-20488 GCA_043769845.1 Cytophagales bacterium | reverse complement strand
TAAAACCTAAAACCTAAAACCTAAAACCTAAAACCTAAAACCTAAAACCTAAAACCTAAAACCTAAAACCTAAAACCTAAAACCTAAACCGATAAAGCACTCGCTGGCCGTTTTCGGTAATTCCTTCCATGTTTACATTGCCACGGATTTTGCTCAAAATTTCTTCCAATTCTTTGGCTTTGGTAGGAGTAACATTATTAATCGAAGTGATTACAAAACCTTCTTGTAAACCAAGTCGTGCAATGAAACCATTGCCTGCAAGTTTGGTCAATCGCACACCTCCTGCAATATTCAATCGATCACGCTCCAGTTTGGAAACCATTTCCAAGTGTGCGCCTAGCGTTTCCGATTTATAAATCTCACGTTTGATTAGCTCAGTCGTTCCTTCCGTATTCGTCAATACTATTTCTACTTGTTTGGTTTCGTCCTCGCGTTTGTAACTGATTTTGATTTTGTCGCCTGGACGATAATAGCTCATTTGTTCGTCATAATCTGCCAGTGAGTTGATTTTCGAATTGTCTATTTGCAACAGAATATCGCCTTTTTTCAAGCCTTTCATTGCGCCAGCACCATTCGGAAGCAGATACGAAATATTGACTCCCGAAACATCCTCATTTGTTTTGTTGGCCACACGTTCGGTTACGTCAATGCCGCTATATCCTTTCTGAACATAGCCAAATTCTTTAATATCATTCACAATTTTATTCACTATATCCACTGGGACTGCAAAGCCATAACCAGCATAAGATCCTGTTTGTGAAAGGATTGCGGTATTTATTCCTACCAATTCGCCTTTGATATTTACCAATGCGCCACCACTATTGCCAGGGTTGATTGCAGCATCGGTTTGGATGAACGATTCGATAGGAAAACGACTATTCACCACCCCAACATGCCGGCCTTTGGCACTCACAATACCAGCAGTAACTGTCGTGGCAAGGTTAAACGGATTGCCAACCGCCAACACCCATTCGCCCACTTTTACATCCTTAGATGAACCAATACGGATATTTGGCAGATTTTCAGCCTCTATTTTCAGCACCGCCAAGTCTGTAGAAGCATCTGTACCTACAAGCTTGGCTTCGTAACTGCGTTTTTCATGAATCACTTCTATTTTGTCGGCCTTGTCGATCACATGGTTATTGGTCACGATATAGCCATTTTGAGTAAAAATCACCCCCGAACCAGAGCTCATTTGCTGTTGCGCACTATTGCCCCCGTTGAAATAATAATCAAACCAACTCATTTGATTGTAAACCGTGGACGAGGTTTTGATAAAAACGACCGCACGTGTACTTGCTTCCGAAGCATCCACAAAATCTTTGTTGATCGAGATTTCGTTCGCATAATTGGCCAACTGATTTGGCTGCGATTGCTGATACTGAACCAGTAATTTTTCTTTTGCAGGCAGAAAATAATAAAGGGCAAATGCGCCAGCTATGCCAGCCGAAAAAGCGATTAAAGTCGTTTTTAGATTGTTCATATTCATTTTCGAAAAGCGTTTTAGAAAGTACAAAAATAAAAATGGATTGGTTGCAAAAGCAAGTTTCAATCCTATTCTCCTAATAAAAAACGTAACGAAAACGACAGCGTATTATTGTACCATTGGGTATAAGGACTAATACTCACAAGCGAATGCGCGTACCGAATATTTACTCCCACTTTTGTAGATAAACGATATTCAACCCCAAACATGTAACCAAAATCGCCTTGGTTGAAATAGCGATTGCTGGACACAAAACCACCACCATAATCGGTTCGGGCTCGAAATAAGATACCGTAAGTTATGCCTGGTTGAAGAACCCATTTGTCATTGAGATAAAAATTCAGGACGCCAGCCAAATCAATATAATTGAGCCTGACGATGGTGTAATAAAGCGATTTATTGCTACTTCTGGCACCTTTCTGACAATACATGATTTCGGGTTGAACCGAAAAACGTTTGGCTAATTTTAGTTCCATAGCCATGCCAAGAATTCCGCCAGGTTTGTCGTAACCCGCCAAACGATCGCCATCAATTTGCGCACCCATCAAACCCGTTATGATTTTTGCTTTTACTTTCTCAGGTTGCGCAAAGGCCGAAAAAGATAGTATGAAACTTAAAATAATTAATGAAAAATAATTCATTTTTAAATTGCTTTTAGAAAAGCAAGTTAAAAAGCATCTGAATGAAGTCCTAGTCCAAAAGCAATACAATTCATTTCATTTGTTCGAACAATTGTTCTATGACATTTCTTGTACGAATCTAAAGCATTCACCAAAAGAAATATTGTAATGTCCTGAACCCTATCAAAAAAATGGGAGAAGTAAATACATGCCTTGATCTAGAACTAAAAAAAACGCATTAACTATTATTAATGTATTTAAAACATTTTTAGAAATATGGAGTAGAAAGTGCTTGTATTTCTTGGTGGTTTACTGGTTTGCCAGGAAGGTTAGGTAGTTTGTTGACTTCAGATAACTGACAAAAGCAATAACAAGATTGTGTCTTCCAGTAAAATTATCAGGACGAAAGTGGCACAAGTCGGCTATGACTATCTATCGCATACTATTCCTGGTACTATTCAGTTGGAAGAATATGATCTTGGCGGAAATGGGATTGCCTACTTGGATAATATCCCAGGAAGTGCGGTAACTCCTGTGGTAAACTACAGGACAGACGAAGATGTGGATATTGAAACCTGTACCGATGCAGGTGGAGGTTATAATGTCGGCTATACCACCGCAGGTGAATGGCTGGAATATTCAGTAAATGTGTCGAAAACCGCAAAATACAACCTTATGCTGAGGGTGGCTTGTAACGGTGATGCCCGCACTGTGAGTATGACTATGTACGATAAAGCCTTTGCTTCAAGTATAGCTATTCCAAATACAGCAGGATGGCAAACTTGGCAAACGGTAACAATCAAAGATTTGCAAATGACAGCCGGTGAACATGTCTTGAGATTGACAATTGGAACTACAGATTACATCAATCTTAATTACATGTCTTTTGAGGAAATAATTGTGGCTGTGCCTCCGGTGATTACCTTGACTTCACCACTAAATCAAGCCACTTTTGCCAAAGACAAAACGGTAGTAATGTCTGCAACGGCCTCTGATCCAGATGGTAATATTATAGGCGTTTCTTTTTATGAAGGCACTAATTTATTGACAACAGTCAACACCGCACCATTTACCTATAATTGGTCAGGCAGGTCGCCAGGTACTTATTCGATTTCGGCAGAAGCCTTTGATACCGATGGATTAAGTACGAAAACGAGTTCGGTCACTATCACGATCCAAAATGTGGTGACGGGGATGGAAGACAACATTGAAACTACAGAATTAAAAGTGTTTCCTAATCCTACACAAAACCTAATACAATGGTCAAAACCTGAAAATTGGGTATTGATGAATGCGCAAGGGCAGGAATTGAACAGTGGAAATGGCATAGAAACCGACCTTCAAACGTATCCAAGTGGGTTATATTTCTTGAAAATAGGAAGTAAAATAGTCAAGGTCAGGAAAGAGTAATTAATTAGGTTGGATTCAAGTTATTACTAATGCAACAGTTTGGATAAAAAGGAATATATATATATATATATATATTGAAATAATATTCATTAATAAATTACTGAACGCAAGTGGATGCCAAGTGATATCAAAAACCGCCCCCAGAACCTAAATTGGAGACCATTATTTCGTTTCTCCAAAAACAGGAAAAAGAATCTAGCCTATTTGCGTGGCGTGGCATTGGTTTGCCATTACGGAGCCCTAAAGTTCCAACAAAAACAAATTTGTTGTCATGAAAATACTACCGCGCAATGTAAGAGTTCAAAATCAAGAACCTACGAGGTAATGACTGCAAGTTGGATTAATGGGAAGCCACAAATTTTAGTCCTAAAACAGAACCAATGAGCAAAACGAGGAAAAACATTCGCCAAAAATCAGACGATTCTTGAAAGAAAACAATACCAACCAATACTGTTCCTGCGGCTCCAATTCCCGTCCAAACAGCATAAGCAGTTCCCATCGGAATTGTTTGTGTGGCTTTATTTAGTAGATAAAAGCTTGTGAATGTGCATATTCCAAACCCCCAAGCCCAATACCAAATCTTGAAATTATCGCTTAGTTTGAGGCAGGTGGTAAAACCTACTTCAAACAAACCTGCCAAAATGAGCCAAATCCAAGCCATTAAATATATGAATAATTATTAGTATATGAATTCCATTTTCTGAATTACATCAGGATGCAAACTTAGGGCTACAGGACAAGTATGAGCAGCACGTTCTAGTTTTAGCTTCTGATCGTCTGTGAGATTTTTGTTTGAAATATGCATCATTACATCAATCTGAGCAATTTTGCGAGGGGCTACTGACATCGTTTTAGTGATGTCGATTTTTGTCCCGATTAAATCAATTCCTTCGCGATCGGCCAAAATGCCCATAATCGTCATCATGCAACTACCCAAGGCCGCACACACCAAATCGGTAGGAGAGAAGGCTTCGCCACGACCATGATTATCTAGAGGAGCGTCTGTAATAATCTGATTTCCAGAACCAAGATGTGTAGATTGAATGCGTAATTGACCTTGATAAATGCTTGAAATGGTAGCCATTTTTATATTTTTCTTAATTCCTAAAACCTAATTCCCAAAACCTAACACCTATCGAAGGATATACAATTTGCCATACCCATTTTTAAACAAGTTGTCGGCCGAAGTATTTCGATGTTTCAGTTCTTCGCCTCCTTTGCGGGCGCTCACTTTGTAGATATAAAGTCCGTTGGCCAGTTGATCGCCAAAGTCATCCGTTCCGTCCCACACAAAGTCCGTTTTGTGTGTCCCGATGCGCAATGGCCCTAGTTCGTCCATGAATATTTGCCGCACCACTTTGCCAGTTACCGTCATGATTTGGATGCGCAATTGATCTGGCAAGTCGCCTGTGAGCGTGTATACAAACCACATTCGGGTCGCAAACGGATTTGGATAAGGTAAAAAATTGGTGACCGCTACTTCATTAATCACTTCAAACTGAATCGTATACGGTTTCACACCTGACAAATTGCCTGATACATCTTTGGCCTGCACGCGTAAAGTGTACACGCCATCAGGGAGTTTTTCAGGTTTGTATCTGATTTCAAATCGATTGTTGGCTCCTGCTGGGTAAATCGTAATGTCATTTCCGCCCAAATACACTTTTTCAAACGGACAATTGGCCTGTCCGCAAGGTCTACGCAGTTCTACGGTGATACCTGTGGTGTCTTTTCTGATCTGATATTTATTTTCATCGTCTAGCGCAATGCTGATCGTTGGATTGGGCGAAATAATGTCGCCATTCATGATGCGTTGACCATCAAAAGCAACTTCCAGTAGGGGATGAATTTTGTCGGGATCGACACTGAAACGAAATGTGTAACGATTGTTTTCTAACAATTCTTCTTTTTGAGAATACGGAAGTGGGTTGAAGAATACTTCTACCGTATTATCGCCAACATAGCCAAGTGTGGATATTTTGAAAGTAGAAATCCAACTACTATCTGGCAAAAGTACCGTTTTTAAAGTATCGTACAAATCCACCATTTTGGTTGCGTTGGTAATTCTGTAGCGTACCAAAAGGTGGGGTAGAAATGCTTCGTTTGAAATATTTTTGAATGTAAATTTCAAACTTCGCGTGCTATCGCCTTCTTGTTTGGCAAAAGCGGCATATTCGGCTTCTGATTTTGCATTGATCACAATCGTACCTTCAGGCGATGGACGGTAAATAACTTGCCAGCGTATCAACTGTGGCGTGTTTGAGGTGCTAGTTTCGGTGTAGGCGTTCAGTCTCAGAAAAGGATATTGTTTGGCATCGACCAATTCTTTCAAACTAAAATTATCTTCTTTCACATTCGAAACGACCACATTTTCATGCCCCGCACTGTCAATTCCCATAATATCAAACCGTATGCTATCGGTCGGTTCTTTCTTATAACCTCTGAAAAAGTTGCCCCATTCGGTTGCCGGACCAATTAATGGTGAAGAAATATAGCCACCATAACCGAGGCTATAGATCACAGTATCAATCGAAAGCGTTTCTTCTTTGGGCAAAGGCGAGCGTGGAAAGCGTTCCGCAATTTTGCCATATCCTTTTCGGGACAGAAGCAGATACGGGTAGCCGTCCTTGAGCGTATCTATCGAAGCGGTAGCTCCATAATAGGTTTTCAAAACTTGATTGACACTGTCGGGTAAAGGGAAAAAACCATTTACTTTTCCCATCGTGATCAGGGCTACAATTTCGCCTTCTTTGACATTGTTTTTCAGCACGTCATAAATCCGGTGGGCAATGCCAGGGATTTCTGGAATAAAACGAGTGACATAGGTCGAAAGAAACGGATCGCACATGTAATAGACTTGCGGAAACTGTTCGGTGGCAGGATTTGGAGCGGCCCAACGAATCGAAAAATCTTGGGGATTGATTGTGACTAAATACAAGCCGCTTCGTTCGCAAACACTAGTGCCTGCGCCATCACCTTTTTTGAAAATCAGTGGAGAATCTTTATAAGATAAAAAAGCCGAAGTGAGCGAGTTCCGCACAGCTACATCGCTGCCATTGCCCGTACCGGTGGAACTCATTTTTAGCTTGGCTGATAGTTTCTGAAAACTCCAGTTTCCGATTGTACTGTCCAATTTGATCGCACGCATCTCGTCTTCCAAAAACTGAGGATACTCACTTTGCGACCAACCTTCTGGACTTCCTTTTATGTAAATAAACGAACTATAACTAAACGCAGTGTCTTCACTATCAAGAGCTTGTACATAACGCACGCGCCAATAATAGACTACACTGTCGTTGGCTGTCACATTGTCTAGCAACAGTTGGTCGGGCCATTTTGGCGAATTGAAAGCCCTGGCCGTAAAGCTTCTTTTAAACGAACTATTGAATCTGAAATTGGTGTCCAGTTCAAAATAAAACTCCCTTTCGGCAGTGGTGACCGTGTAGGATTCGGCCACAAAAGTGAGAGGTTGCTTGTTGACAATACTGAATTTTTTTGGATACAAACAAGCCAGTGAATTGCCTGGAATATAGGTGGTGAAATAACAGGTATTGTTCGATTTGTTTAGCTCAGCAATTTTGTTTTCAGGATCAATCTGAATTTCAAACACATTGGCACCATATCCATCTGTTATTTTTCCTTTGATTTTGTATCTCAAAGTGTCCAATTCCCTGACTGGCAAATAGTAAACGGGTGGATATTGAATGCTTTTGGTATTGTTTCCAAACGATCTTTTCACCGAAATCCCCAAAGAGCCTTGGATATACATGCCATAATTTCGGATTGGAATCAACAATTCGAAGGAATCGGTTTGTGAAGTAATCTTCAAATTGCTAAACGATTTGGCCGATACACGCTCGCAAACCGTCTTGAAATCAGGCTTTGGTGCGTTGAATAGTTTCACTGCTGGGTCGCCCTGCAAGGTCATATTCTGAATCATCGAAGAAGAATAGATATCGGGCGCAGCTGGATTGGTGTTTACGCTATAATACCTTTGATGCGCCAGTTGCAACTGTTCGCCAATGCTTTTGCCAAAATTGATACTGTCGGTAAATGCGCTCGAATACAAGTTTTCAATATTCAATCGTAGAAAACTGGCATACCCTGTTCCAGTATTCGAGATACCTGCAATGGCACCACGATCTTTGGTCAAAATCCAATCCAACAGAAAATTAGGTTCGTTTCCAGTTGGGTCATAAAAGGTATTTCCTATCACACAGCCGTTCAAAAATAAAAGAGGATATTTTCCTTTATTATGATAGTCCAATAAATTATTATTCGAAACGGCATTAGAATCAGATACATACCCAATCGTAATATCGGTAATGCTACGTGATGAATGTCCCAAAAATGTAATCATCGAAACCCCATTGTTCACTTCCTTGCTCACGTCTATCAGTTCGGTTGCACCACTCAAATACCGCCCAAGCGATTTCAAATTGGCTCCGAAATAAGCCTTCTTGATGATATTTCCTGCACCTTCCAAATAAGCTTTGAACCGAGATGCCTGCAGTTGGTTGTATTCAAAATCTTTTTCGGATTGAAAACCACCACTGAGGTGCAACACATTTCTGCGCCAAGTAGCTGATTCGTCTAACGCATCATGTTCTTTTACTTTTCCTAAATAATTCAACACTTCTTTATTGTTCCTTGCCGAAAGTCGTCCAGTAGAAACCGTTGGAAATCGGAAGCTTATGTTTGCATAGGCATTTGTCTGAGCGTTTCCGTCCAAGCCTACCGAATACACCATGTCGCCAGCCGGACAGCCAGCAGGGAGTATCAGATCGCCTGCCAAATTGGGATTTGATTCGTTTTGTCTTTCTGCCAAATTCCAATCAAGCTGAATGCCCATTCCGATGATAAAAAAATGTTTCGGGGCTTGAATATTTTTCGATTTCAGATAATTCAAATACCGCCTGATCGCAAGCGGAGTGCGTTCGCCATACCCAAATTGATCGGTTATTTGGTTGATATCTGTCAAAATTACCCCAAATCCGCCACCAGCATTTGATTGGCGGTATTCGGCAAATTGGCTAGCCGAAGCCATCAAATTGGGATGAGTCAGGATCAAGTAAGTATTATCTGTCACATCAAATTCTCTAAACTCAACAGGGAAAATATGCTTGATTTCCTCCAGCGATTTGGAATAAAAAAGAACCGAGCCTTTTTCAAGATTTGGCAAAAAAGCCGTATCGTTTTTAAGAATATATGGAATAGATCGAACGGTATTTCGGTCGTTCAGTAATAAAAAATGACTATTTAACGAAGCATTCGAAATCCGTAGAGTTTGGTCGAATTGTTTGCTAATGGCAAAATGGAGTTTGTCAATCGAACTTAAATCGGCCTTTCGAGGATAAGTGATTTTGATATAATTGATGACAAAATATTTTTCGCTTTTAATGAATACTTTCAGATTTCCGTTGTTGATAAATGAGCTCAGATTACCAAAAGCAAACGTCAGTTTTACTGCTCCAAATGCAGAACTGGAACTGTCGGTAAAAATCGGAAACGCCAGCGAATCGGTACTATTATTGCCAATCAGGAATATTTTTGGGCTGAAATTTATTCTTTCAACACTCGAAACATACACCTCAATGGTCACACTGTCTGCATTCTGGTAATTCGAAACAGGAATCGTTTCGACCGAATTTGTTCTCCCGCCACTGCTCCAGCCTTCGCCAGGGGTAAAAAAAGTTTCCGTAGGGTCTACTGTTTCGTAACCTACATTCCAATAGTATTCGATGTAGTTTTTGATATTTTGAGCAAGAAAATAATATGAATTATTATTAATATTATTTCCAGAAATGGAATCAATTCGTTTAGCAGTTGAGGTTTCGGAAACTGTCAAAAAATAGGCAGTAGAATCTGAAAAAAGATTGGAATATTGATTGTACAAATGGGTCTGTGGAAAATAGAGTTCGCTATCTTGCTCGCCATCGTTTTTGATTCCGTAGAAATAAAGGTAATCACCCGTTTTCAGACTATCACCTATCGCTTTCACACCTAGCGATTGCTGTTTGCCTCGATGCCAAAGTTGCAATTGGCTATTTGATCGCAAAAAGACTTCATCAGCCTTGTTTTGTACCAGCGTTTCATAAGAGATTTTGTACATCCCTTCTGCGGCCACTTTTATTTTGTAATATTTTTGGTTGGGAACTATCCACTCGTGTCCAAAATATTGGGCATGAATGGCAGTACTTAGCAGAAAAAATAATAGAAAATAGCTGAAATTTAGTCGGTAATAATTCTTCATAGGCTAGTTTATTCCAATTTTTAATGAAAATACATTCGAATAAAGTCCGTTGGATTTTACATCGCCCACATTGGCCAAGGCGTAATCAAACATTAATTTTTTCAATCGAATACCTACTCCAAAATTGGCTTGCACAGCCGTTTTGTTGTTTTGGTTAAAGTCCTTGATTGTCTGAATATTGCCCAAACCAGCTCTCAAATAAACGATTTTTACATAATTTACTTCCATACCCATTTTAGGATCAATCGAAACCAGATCTGATTTAATGACTGTATTTCGTTTTCCGTCAAATGTAAAATCGGCATCTATACCCACATTCAATCCAAACTTGTCATAAAAAGTAAAATAACGCGAAGCTCCTAAAATCCATTTTGGCAAAGTCACTTCCACACTATTTTCTGGAATTCGGTTGTCAGTAAGTACATATACATCTTTCAGTTCATCGGTATTAAACGACCACGAATTGTAAGTTCCCGTCACATCTTTGGCCATCACACCAAATCTCCATTTTTTGTACTGATATTGAGCGCCAGCATCTATCCCGAAACCCCACGCGGTAGCAAATTGCCCTACTTGACGATGAATGATTTTAAAATTTCCGCCCAGATTCAGATTTTTTAACAAAACATTTTTTCGAGCATAAGAAATAATTCCTGCATAATCGGCCACCGAAAAAGATCGGATATTATTGTAATTGATCGTTCCGTTTGCGTCATATAAAAAACGAGTGTCTGGAATATTATCCACCCCAAAACGTACCAACGATACGGCCAATGTGCTAGCAGTATCCAGCTTGATGGCCAATGCACCATAATCGTATTTTGAAATTCCTGCAAAATATTCGGAGTGCATCAACGCACCCTCGTACTTGGTTTTCAAGTTGTTAAGTCCAGCTGGGTTCCAATATCCAGCCGTTACATCGTCTACAAACGAAACCGAAGTATTCGACATGCCAAGAGCTGCCGCACCTGCACCGATATTTAAAAATTCGTTACTATATTTAGGTGAAGTAGTTTGGGCAACTACCTTACCACACGAAAATAAGGAGAAAATGACAACTATCTGTTTGAACGACATCTTAATTAATTTTGCAATCTAAACGGCAATGCTGAGCTAAAAAGTATACAATGATGCACAAAAATACGTTAGGTACTGAGTTTGACTAAAATTAAAAAAATAAATAGTTCGCATAGTCGGATAATTATTATAATTTTGCGAATTCAAAGAAAAAAGAGTAAAAGCAGAAATATGTACCTGACTTCGGAAATTAAAACAGAATTGTTCAAAAAGCATGGCGTAGAAAAGTCTGTAAAGGACACAGGTTCGCCAGAATCGCAAATAGCCTTGTTTACGTTCAGGATCAATAGCATCAACGAGCATTTGAAAGTCTTCAAAAAAGACCACCACTCTCGTCAAGGGCTTTTGAAATTGGTAGGTAAAAGAAAAAGACTTTTGACATACCTTCATAATAATCAAATTGAAAGGTATCGTAGCATCATCGCTGAACTAGGAATCAGGAAGTAATCACTTCTCGATTTAGCAATTAAGAGCAGGGGGATTCGTCACGATTCCCCTGCTTCGTTTCGTTCACACACCACACAACCTATACAAATTTTAATGTACAACCTAGTTACAAAATCATTTTTGCTTCCCGATGGTAGGCAAGTAACCATCGAGACTGGTAAATTGGCCAAACAAGCCGATGGTGCTGTAGTCGTAAAACTTGGCGATGCCATGCTTTTGGCGACAGTTGTCTCAAACAAAGACGCCAAAGAAGGAATTGATTTCTTGCCACTTTCGGTTGATTATCAAGAAAAATTTGCTTCTGCTGGAAAAATCCCTGGTGGATTTCTGAGACGTGAAGCTAGGTTGTCGGATTATGAAGTGTTGATTAGTCGTTTGGTAGATAGGGCTTTACGTCCACTTTTTCCAGATGATTATCATTCTGACACACAAGTAATCATTAACTTGATTTCTTCTGACAAAAACGTATCTCCTGATTGTTTGGCTGGTTTGGCTGCATCTGCGTGTATCGCAGTTTCAGATATTCCTTTTAACGGACCAATTTCAGAAGTACGTGTTGCGAAAGTAAACGGACAATTGGTTATCAATCCTTCTCCTGCAGATATTGCAATCGCAGAAATGGAATTGATGGTAGCTGCCTCTGCCAAAGACATCGTAATGGTGGAAGGTGAAGCAAACGAGATTTCGGAAGCAACTATGCTGGAAGCGATCAAATTTGCGCACGAAGCGATCAAAGTACAATGCCAAGCTCAAGTAGAATTGGCAGCCGCTGTTGGTAACAAACCAAAGCGTACTTACAATCACGAAACAAACGATGAAGCGCTTAAGCAAAAAATATATGCTGAGCTTTATCCAAAAGCATACGAAGTAGCAAAACGTACGATTTCTAATAAAAACGAACGTGGAGAAACTTTCAACCAAATTGTAAAAGACTATATCGCGGCTTTGCCAGTTGATTCGACTGAAAACAAAGACTTGATTAAAAAATATTACCACGATGTACTTTACAATGCTGCTCGTAACCTTGTGTTAGACGAGCGTGTACGTTTGGATGGTCGCAAGACCGATCAAATTCGTGGTATCTGGTCGGAAGTGGGTTATTTGCCAGGTGCGCACGGTTCTTCTGTGTTCACACGTGGTGAAACTCAATCACTTACAACCGTTACTTTAGGAACCAAATTAGATGAGCAAATCATTGATTCGGCTACTTTAAGCGGAACGAATCGTTTCATGTTGCATTACAATTTCCCTTCATTCTCAACAGGCGAGGCTCGTCCAAACCGTGGAACAGGACGTAGAGAAGTAGGACATGGAAATTTGGCTTTAAGAGCAATAAAAAAGGTACTTCCTCCTGATTCTGAAAACCCATATACAATTCGTATCGTATCAGACATTCTAGAATCGAATGGTTCTTCATCAATGGCGACTGTTTGTGCAGGTACGCTGGCATTGATGGACGCTGGTATCAAGATTTCATCTCCAGTTTCTGGAATTGCGATGGGACTGATTACCGATGAGAAAACAGGCAAATACGCAGTTCTTTCTGATATCTTGGGTGATGAAGATCACTTAGGTGATATGGATTTCAAAGTAACTGGTACTGAAAAGGGTATAACTGCTTGTCAGATGGACTTGAAAGTTAACGGATTGTCTTATTCTATTTTAGAAGAAGCGTTGGCTCAGGCTAGAAATGGTCGTCTTCATATTCTTGGCGAAATGAAGAAAACCATTGCAGAGCCTAATGCAGATTTGAAAGCTCATGCACCAAGATCGAAAACGATCGTTGTCGAGAAAGAGTTTATTGGTGCGATCATCGGCCCTGGCGGAAAAATCATCCAAGAAATTCAGCGTAACACGGGCGCTACTGTCGTGATCGAAGAAGTGAACAATCAAGGTGTTGTGAATATTTTCGCAATAGACAAGACTTCATTGGATGCTGCAGTAAGAAGAATTAAAGACATCGTTGCGATTCCTGAAATAGGCGAAGTATACGAAGGTAAAGTGAAGTCAATTATGCCTTTCGGAGCATTTGTTGAGTTCATGCCAGGTAAAGATGGCTTGCTTCATATCTCTGAAATCAAATGGGAACGTCTTGAAACAATGGACGGAGTTTTCCAAGATGGAGAGATTATCAAAGTGAAGCTACTTGAGGTAGATAAAAAGACTGGTAAGTTTAAGCTTTCTCGCAAGGTGCTTTTGCCGAAGCCTGAAACAGCTAGCCAGAACTAAGTAGTATAGAGGGAATAGTCGACAGTGAAGTGTCGATCAGTTAAAGTAGCTACTCAGTACAGTTTATTAGTACAGTATTTATTACAAAACGCAATATTAAGATATGAGACAGTTAAAGATCAGCAAACAGATTACCAACAGGGAAAGCCAATCGCTGGACAAGTACTTGCAGGAAATCGGGAAAGTGGATCTTTTAACGCCAGACGAAGAAGTTGATTTGGCCAAACGTATTCGCGAAGGCGATCAGTTTGCGTTGGAAAAATTAACGAAAGCCAACCTTCGTTTTGTAGTTTCGGTAGCAAAGCAGTACCAAAACCAAGGGTTGTCTCTTGGTGATTTGATCAACGAAGGAAACTTGGGATTGATCAAAGCTGCTCAACGTTTTGACGAAACTCGTGGTTTTAAATTTATCTCGTACGCTGTTTGGTGGATTCGTCAGTCGATTCTTCAAGCATTGGCCGAGCAGTCACGTATCGTCCGTTTGCCTTTGAACAGGGTAGGTTCGTTGAATAAAATCTCTAAAACTTTCTCTGAACTAGAACAAAAGTTCGAGCGTGAACCATCGCCTGATGAATTGGCTGAAGTATTAGAAGTTTCTACTTCGGAAGTGGTCGATACTTTGAAGATTTCAGGTCGTCACGTATCAATGGATGCACCATTTGTTCAAGGTGAAGAAAACAGTTTGTTGGATGTGCTTGAAAACGATGGCGAAGACACACCAGATTCTGGCTTGATAAATGATTCACTTCGTAAAGAAGTACAACGTGCGCTTTCTACACTTACGCAGCGTGAAGCAGATGTAATTGCGCTTTATTTCGGATTGAATGGCGAACATGCTATGACTCTTGAGGAAATTGGCGAAAAATTCAGCTTGACTCGCGAGCGTGTACGTCAGATCAAAGAAAAAGCCATTCGCAGATTACGCCATACGTCAAGAAGCAAAGCTTTGAAGCCGTATTTGGGCTAGTTATTATTCTTATTTCTTTTAATAAAACGCCATTGCCCGAAAGAGCAATGGCGTTTTATATTATTCTCAA
Source organism: Cytophagales bacterium (assembly GCA_043769845.1). GTDB lineage: Bacteria > Bacteroidota > Bacteroidia > Cytophagales > UBA9547 > UBA9547. The sequence continues at coordinate 5,929 of JAYVIX010000184.1, read as the reverse complement.
TATCAAAAACCAGCTCAAACAACTGGCAATAAATCACAAAACCAAAATCCTTTTGTCGGGATAGATGAAGTAGAAATACAATCGTCTGTTTTTATTTCAAGAGGCTTGTACACGTTTTCGCCTATTACAAAATCGATTTTTTGCTTAAACAAAGGTCCTTCGTAACAAAACGTGTGATACTCTCCATTTTCGCCACAAGGGTCAACGTTTTGGGGTAATTGTTTAACAAATGAGAGGTCGATTTCTTTTCCGACCCATTCTTGACCAAGGTATCCATCATTGATACAGCAGGTTACGGTTTTAAATTGCTTCTCAATAAAATCATGGATAAGAAATTTGGTATCTATTTTCCATAACGGAAAAATTCCTTTCATTCCCACTTTTTCCAAATTGTCTTCTCGGTATTTTCTTAAATCCTCTAAAAAGATATCGCCAAAAATCACATGTTCGATTCCTTCTGATTTGGCTTTCAACAGAACCGTTTCCATTTGTTTTTCATACTCATCATTTGTTCCTGCAGAGACTCTCACTTTCAATAATGGAATTCCAATAGCTGCTACTTGAATGTCTAATAACTGTTCGCGAACACCATGCATCGAAATACGTTTGAATTCGTCATTGATAGTTGTCAGTAAATATTTGACATCAAACAATTGCTCCGTTAATACTTTGTACAAACAATAGGAAGAATCTTTCCCTCCACTCCAACAAAAAATAGCTTTTGGTTTCATTCAATAGGCTTTAAAAGATTCAATACTACATTATTTTCGATGTATTTATTCCTTTAATTGTGTTGTTTTTCTTCGAGAATAGAAATATGCTTCAGCCAACCTGTAAGTAAATCTTTTTTTGGTTTAATTATTAATAAGGTGAATTCAAGCAATATTAATAACACAAATATTTATAGGACAACTAAAGACTTCATTTCCGATAATCATTTCCTTTCGGGGAAACAGGAAAGGGGGCTTTTTAAAAATAAATGTAAGGTTTTTAGAGTTGCCTTATAGATTATTCAAGAGTCGAATATTTAAACCGACTACTTAGCACGATTTTCATTTGGAGAATCGACCAAAAAAGGAGTTCTTGCTACATAAATCAGATAAAAAATGGCAGCTTGGTATGAGTGCAAAATAGCGTATCAGAAAACGCTAGAAAACGACAAAGTAGTAAAAATAAGTGAATTGTATTTGGTAGATGCAGTCAGTTTTACGGATGCCGAAACGAGGATCTACAAAGAATTTGGTGAATTGTTGGGTGAATTTTCGCTTGTTTCGGTCAAAAAACCAAGGATTACCGAATTGGTGCACAACGAAGAAGCGACCAAATGGTATCGGGTAAAAGTGAACATTACAACTTTAGACGAAAAATCTGGCAAGGAAAGTAAAACCAACCAAATTATCCTCGCAACGGCTGATAACGCAAAAAAAGCTTACGATGCTGTAGATGAACTGTTTAGCGACAGTGTCTCGGACTATGAAATAGTAGAAATCGTCCTGACCCTGATTGTAGATATTTTCCCTTTCTTTGAAGAAGAAGCTCGTAATTTGAAACATATAAGCGAAGTAAGAGAAGATGTCGTTGCAGAAGTGAATGAAATAAATGAATGATTATTCATTTATTTAGTAATTAAAAAACCAGAACTGCACAAGCATTTCTGGTTTTTTGATTTTAAGACTTTACTAATTGCTCGACTACTTTCGGAAAATGCTCATATTCCAAAGCATGCACTTTTTTGGCAACCGTTTCGGGTGTATCATCAGAAGTTAACTTGCAAGATGCTTGCAAGATGTATTTTCCCTCGTCATAATGCTCGTTCACAAAATGGATCGTAATGCCACTTTCTGACTCATTATTCTGAACTACGGCATTGTGCACATGCATGCCATACATTCCTTTGCCACCATAATGGGGCAAAAGTGCTGGATGGATATTGATAATCTTATCTGGAAAAGCCTGTACAATATTGGCTGGCATCAACCACAAAAAACCAGCAAGCACAATCAAGTCGGGCTGAAATGTTTCGAGTTGTTTCAACACTTCACCTGTTTCCTTGAATGCTTTTTTGTCGAATATGGTTGCTTCTATTCCTAACTTTTTGGCACGTTCCAGGACAAAAGCTTGTGGGTTATTACAAAGTAGAATGCTTTTGAAATCTAAATTATTGGTTCTTAGGTAGTTAACAATATTTTCCATATTAGAACCAGAACCAGACGCAAAAAAGGCAATTCGTTTGGAAGACATAAAGAAGTGTTTGAAACGCAAAGAACGCAAAGTTTCCGAAGATTATATGTGCCTTTCTGATGTCTATCATCTCAAAACATGAGAGTTATCATGTACCTAAACAGTCTTTGGTCGCACCTTTGATCCAACTAAAAACAATACTCCGATGCTTACTAAGAAAAGACACATGGAAGATCTCCACTTCGAAAATCAACTTTGGAGAACAAGACTTGCTTTTTATGAAGACGAGTTGAAAATTTATTCGCTTAGATTGAGCGAGGTTTCGGCCAAAAACACGGCTGTTGAAATAAAAATCCAAGTAGAGCAGTTTCAAAACAAGTTCTATATCAATAAAAACGAGCTTTCTCTTTTGCTAAAACAAATCAGAGAAGAGGAAACGATTTTGGCCGATAAAGCGAAGCATAACCCAACTGCTTCCGATCACATGCTTTTTGCCGATCATGACGAATTGCGTTTCAAAATCGGAAAATCCGAACAAATTTATTCTGATTTGAAAAATGATTTCTTGCGTTTCTTAAGCGAAAATTTGTAATACCATTTATTAACCACAAAGGCCAGTCAAAATTCGACTGGCCTTTGTGGTTACACCGAAGAAAGAAATACTCCAACCATTTTTTCAAAACATTGGATTCCTATAAACCCTCCAAAAATCTTCCTCCAACCTAAATTGTTCATCGGGATTGCCACCAAAAACAGGCGCTTGAATTCCTGTGCCAAAAGTCTTAGCCGAAGTGCAGACACGAGCTTCGTCCCACAAATTGGCTTCTACAAAACGGTTTAAAAGTGCGGTTCCTCCTTCCACTAAAATCGAAGCAATTCCTTCTTTTTGCAAACAAGTAAGCATTTCAGAAAGGGCGTTTTCTTTAGAAATTTTTATGAATAATATTTCATTTATTTTTTCGTCTTTCTGATAATTGAAAACTATCGAAGGAACGCTTTGGTCGAAAAAATGGTAATTGAAATTTTGGATTCCTTTTTCGTCAAGCGTGATACGAGTTGGATGTTTGGTCGTTTCCCAGAGGCGCACATTTAGTTTGGGATTGTCGTGCAACAAGGTGTTCATTCCCACCATGATTGCGTCTTCTTCCGAGCGCCATTTGTGTACCAATTGGCTCGACAATGGATTGCTGATTTGCTTTTCGGATTTGGCTGAATGCAGTGAAGGTGCAATAAAACCATCTGCGGTTTGTGCCCATTTCAGGATCACATAAGGTCGTTTTTTTTCGAAATAGGTCAGAAAACGCTTGTTCAAACGTTTTGATTCGTGTTCCAAAAGGCCAATTTCGACTTCTATTCCAGCAGAACGCAATTTTTCGATGCCTCGTCCTGCCACCAGCGGATTCGGATCCAACATGGCCACCATTACTTTTTTGAAACGATGCGCAACAAGTAAATCGGCACAAGGAGGCGTTTTGCCAAAATGGCTACAAGGTTCCAAAGTCACATAAAGGATGCTTTCTGACAACAATTCTTGATTCGCAACACTTTTGACCGCTTCCACTTCGGCATGTGGTGCACCGTATTTTTTGTGCCAGCCTTCGCCTATTATTTTATTATCGTGAACGATTACTGCGCCCACCATCGGGTTTGGGCTGACGCTTCCAAGCCCAAGACTTGCAAGCTCCAACGCACGCTGCATGAAAATGTGGTCTTTCATTTTACAAATGATGAATTGCTGACGCAGTGCGTTCGCAATTGAAAAAACGTGCCAAACTTATTCTTGCGACAATTTCAGAATGTACTCAAAATCTTGTTTATCAAGCGGAATCACCGAAAGTCGGCTTTGTTTCACTAAAGCTATGTGGCTGATGGACGGATCGGCTTTCAATTGAGCCAAGCCTACTGGCTTCGGAAGTTTTCGTTCGGCAACCACTTCCACGGCCACCCAACGCTCGTCTTCGACTGTTGGATCAGGAAATGCCTCACGGGTTATTTTGGCAATGCCTACTATTTCTTTGCCAATATTGCTATGATAAAAAAAAGCATAATCACCTTCTTGCATGTTTCTCAGGTTGTTGCGAGCGGTGTAGTTGCGCACGCCATCCCAAGTTCCTTTTCCTTGCGCTACCAAATCGTCATACGAATACACGTCTGGTTCGCTTTTGAGAATCCAATAATTCATTTTTTAATATAAAATATTTTAAATACCTGATTGTGTATCAAAAACAGATTTACTTATTACCAATCCATTTCTTTCTTATCGAGAAAGTTTTGGACACCTTTTTTGCAATCGTCAGTAAGGCGTGCTTCCACATTTTGCTCGGCAGTGTAGGTGAGGGCTTCGCCAAAATTCATGCTTTGGATGCGGTAGAGAAGCTGTTTGGTGAGTGCCATGGCTTGGCTCGAATTGGTCAGACAAAGGTGTTGCACAAATTCCCAAGTACGATTTTCGATTTCTTCTGCTGATACCATTTCGTAGATCATTCCTATTTGGAGGGCTTTGTCGGCCGAAATAGAATCGCCAGAAAGCAACAATGGACGGGCTTTTCCGCCAATTTTTCGTTTTAAAAACAAGGCAACTATCGAGGGTACAAACCCGATTTTTACTTCAGGATAACCAAATTTGGCTTCGGGTACTGCAAAACAGAAATCCGCAATGGTGGCCAATCCGCAACCGCCCGCCAAAGCGTGGCCTTCGACCTGTGCTACGACTACTTTTTTCAAGGTGTAAATGATCCGGTACAATTGTTCCAACTGCTTGGCATCTTGCAAGTTGACACCCCAAGATTCGCCTTGCATTTCCTTCATTTTGGCCAAATCAGCACCTGAGCAAAATACTCTACCGGAGGCTTTTATCAGGATTATTTTGACATTTTTATCGGCTTCAAAATTTGTAAAAACTTGCTGTAATTCTACAATCATTTCGGTAGAAAGTGCATTGCGAATGTCGGGCCTGTTGAGGGTAATAATGCCTACTCTTTCTTTGATTTCTATCAGTAAATTTTCCATCGAACTAAAGGTCTACTACAAATGCTCCATTGAATTTTAAGTTCCAAACTGTTGTGTTTTTTTCGGACGACTTATTCGAATACAAAAATACTTGTTTGATGTTACGAAACGATGCAAAATCCGTCTGAATGAAGTTCGATTTTGCAATCAGGATGTAATGTACTTTTTTAGCCATCAAATCAACGTTTTTTGAATTCTTTTTACTGTTAAGGATTCCCATTTTTATTCCTTTCCATTGCCAAATAAAATCATTCGTAGGCACGGTTTTAAACTGAAAGTCCTGAATGCCAATGGCTCTGAGCGGATTTCGAATATGAAAATCGACTGCCGAATTGTTGGTCAGAAATTCCGAATTGGCATAAATCAATGCCTTCTGGCCTTCGATGGCAGCAAAGCAATATTCGTTTCGGATGGCGTACACAATCAAGCGATTGCGGTTGAAGGCTTTGTGCATTTTGAAAACCCGAGAACAAGAAAAAGAGCCCGCCAAAAGGAGTGTAAGAATCAGATAGCGAATGTCTTTCCGCATAAAAAGTAAAATGAGAGAGAACAAAAGTCCATAGAAAACGAGGATTTCCCAATCGTCAAAAGCAATCGTTCGGTAAACTGAAAAAGGCAGTTGCAAGACTAAAACCATGCTTTTGTTCAGCCACAAAACGCTGGTTTTCAAAAGCCAAGCCAAACACATTTTGGCAAACGACCAAAACGAAACCGCAAAAAAAGCGATGCCTGCGTATAG
>JAYVIX010000183.1:0-2231 GCA_043769845.1 Cytophagales bacterium | reverse complement strand
GCATCTCAACGCATTTATTTTCATCGAAAAAATTACAAAAGAGAAGACGACAATATCTTTTTTACAGGTTTGATCGTGTGGACTTTGCGCCAACAGCGTTCTAAGTTGTCGCCAGAAAATCAGATCACAATTGATACTATTTGCAAGCGAGCTATTGTCAATTATCCCAACTATCAAAATAAAAAGGGCGATTGCACCTACAATTTTTGGGAACCAAAACCGAATCGACATTTTCCGAACGATCGTTTCTTGTCGAACAGAAAAAATCATGCACTGCCAGACGATTTGGATGACACCTCGGTGCTTTATCTTTCCAATCCACAATCTGATTCCTTGAATAAAAGGCTACATCAGAAAATGGCTAATTATTCAAACGGTCAATTTGAAACCATTCAAAATACATTCAGAAAATACAAACATTCAAAAGCCTATAATACTTGGTTTGCCAAAAAAATGAATGTCGATTTTGATATTTGTGTACAGGCCAATGCTTTACGTTGGGTTTTGGAAAATAAATTGGAATTAAATCAGTACGATTCGGTTACCATTCAGTTGATCAAGCAAATGGTTTTAGCGGATGAGATCGTAAAATTTCCACATTACGTTTCGCCTCATTATCAAAAAACGAGCATTATACTGTATCATTTAGCCCGATTGATCGCGATTCGGCCCGAACTATTTCAGAATATTCGTCAAAAGGTTTTAGCGGAAACGAAACGTCAACTTTTTATTTGCCAGCATTCGATGGAAATACTTTTGTTGAAAAATTCATTAGCTCGATTGGGCGAGAAAGTCGATTTTGGTTCTGATTTGAATGAAAAGGATTTCTCTGGATTCTATTTTTTTGTAGCAAACATGACTTCCGTTGCACCAAATCCCTTCAAGCGTTGGTTTGCTCTAAGTAAATGGACGAATATGTATTATCAGTCCAAAGGCTATTACTGGGCTTTGTTGTTCGAATATGAATGTTTGAAATCCTCCAATTGAAACGATTCCTTTTATATATCACCTTTTTCGAAGTCGTTTGGCATTTGGTTTTTACGCGGAAAAGTGCGGCCAAGCAAGCTCGATTGTATTTGCAAAAGATTGAAAATGAGTCGAATGGAAGATTTCGTCCTTCTACATTCAAAAAGATTGTCGATAGCTATTCGCTCTATTTGCCGATCGTGATGGATGCGTTTACTAGTTTGAATGGGCGATTGACAAATGATCTTGAAAAACACCGAACGCTCCATTATTTCATTCTGAGTTCGCTCTTTGATGATTTTGTGGACGATTCAGATTTGACTGACGATCAAATTAGAGATTTTGTCTTGGAGGATTTGATGCCTGATAATCAGCATTTTGATCAGATTATTTGTCGAAATACGCATTTGTATTTAGTGAGTCAGGTCGTACAAAAGCATGAATATTTGCAAACGATCACGCATGTCATGCAAGCTCAGCTCGATTCGAAGAGACAAAAAAATCTTGATTTGAGTTTCGGAGAATTAGAAAAAATTGTGCTTTATAAAGGTGGCTATTCAGTGTTATTGTGTCATTATTATATAGAAGATTCGGACGAGGCATGGAAGCCATGCTGGTTTCTTTTAGGCGGATTGATTCAATTGACCAACGATTTGTTTGACATTCATAAAGACATCAAAGACGGTATTTTGACCCTTCCAATAAAGTCTAAATATATTAATAATATTTCATGTATTTATAATTTCCAATTTCATCAATTGTTAGCATGTATTGAATCTTTATCTAGCCAGAATACTAACAAAATCCGTTTTCGAATTGCTTTGTTTGGCACGTATGCATTTGGTTTAGTAGCGATCGAAAATCTAAAGAAAATAGTTTCTAAAGAAGGAATTTTACCTGATTTAGAAACAGTCGAACGTCAAAAACTGATAGTTGATATGAGCAAATGGTCGAATATAAAGCTTTGGTTGAAATTCGTTCATTCACTTGCTAAAGAGCATTGCTAAGCGAACCAAACCAAAATAGTAAGTTATTTTTTAAACGATTTTAGAAAGTGCTAATAATGAAAAATGAATTTAAGAGCAAAATAAGTACAGAAGAGGAGCTTAGAGATATTCTGGGCTATCCCAGCGAATTAGTTAAAAATAAAGTCATTCATCACATTGATCAACATTGTAGAGACTTTATTGCAAAATCGCCCATCATATTCATTAGTTCCTCCAATAAGGAAGGAGTTTGTGATGTTTCGCCAAGAGATCGGAAGG
>JAYVIX010000182.1:0-2643 GCA_043769845.1 Cytophagales bacterium | reverse complement strand
TTTCACCCGTTTTCGCTTGGACAAAAAATGCTGGAAGTTATACTTCGGCAATAGCAAAACCAAATTTCGCCAACCCAACTGTTTCGGATGCCGGAACTTACTATTTGAAAGTAACTGCGGCAGGTTGTTCAAAATTGGATACAGTTGAAATCGTTATCAACCCTGTTCCAAACATTCCCATCCCGCTTTCGCCCAAAACATATTGTGTAAATGAAACAGCATTGGCACTCAGCACTCATGTGCCAAATATCACAACGGGCAGCTATGAATTTTCGAATGCAACTGGTACTACGGTGATAGCTACAACAATTCCTGCGACCACACTAGCAAACGCCCCCACAGGAATCAATTATTTTGTAGCGATCAAAGATGCAAAAGGTTGTGTTAGTCAAAAAGCTCCGATCAATATTGTCACAAATGCTGCTCCTGCGAAACCAACTATTTCGCCAACAACTGCCGTTTGCGAAGGAACAACTACTGTATTTCAAGCAACTGGCAGCCCAACTAGCAAATACAAATGGACGGTGACAGGACTAGGCGCAACATTGAGCGATACCGTTGCCCAGACCGTAAAAGCCAAAGCAGGTCAAGCAAACATGACTTTGTCGGTAGTAGAAGTGGTCGGCAACTGCAGTAGTCCAGCAGGTTTGCTCGACATAGCAGTTGACAAACTGCCTACTCAAGCACTGGTAGGAATTGATCAAAAAACAGTTTCTAAAATGAAAATTTGTTTCACAGAATTGAACAAGAAATTAGCGGCAAATGTGGCGAGTCCTGGAAAAGGAGTTTGGGAATTTGTACTTCCAAATGGAATCACAATAGCAGAACTTGAAAACCCCAATTCTAATTTCACAGGCTTGAATGCCATCAACGATTCGGCTATCGTGAAATGGGTCATCACCAACGGAAAGTGCCCAAAATCGGAAGCTACGCTTACAGTGAAAGCTACTGGAGGAGCATCGCCTTCGGTTACTGTCGTGACAAGTGCTGATAAAATATGTGCAGGCGATTCGGTCACGATTACCGCTAATGCTACCAATGGAGGCGCAAGTCCTACCTTTGAATTATTGGATAATAGCAATGCAGTAATTGTCGCTTCTCAAACGAGTAACATATTCAAAATCAAGAATATAAATGCCAACATTTCGAATTACAAAGTGCGATTAACATCAAGTTCGAATTGTGTAAGTAAGAAAGACACCGTTTCGAAAGAAATAAACATCACTGTCGATCAGAAATCGAGTCAAGCCAAAATCACCTCAACACCCAAGCCATTCAAAACCTGCGTAGACAATGTGCAATTACTGGCCGAAACACCAAGTTCAGGCCTAGGAAATTGGAGTTTGCGCGTTTCTGACGTTGGTACAATCAATCAAAGTGGATTTGTTTCTCAACTAATTAAAAACCAAACTTCGAGGGTTTATTTCACCGTAAAAAATGGAGTTTGTGCCGCCACCAAAGATTCGATTGATATTGAAAATCAAGGAGATATGAGTACTTCTAATGTGAAATCTCAGAGTAAAAGTATTTGCGAAACCGACCTCCCTCCTATTTTGATTGGAATGTCCTTAAAATCGGACGAAACAGGAACTTGGAAAGTAAAATCACCAGCAACTGCCACCCTTTTACAGTCTGATGCAAACGCCACAATCTCCAATTTAAGCATTGGCAAAAACGTGTTTATCTATGAAATCACAAGTCGTACTTGTACAGGAGCCAGTTCGATTGATTCAGTCATAATTGAAAAAACCACCAAACCAGAATCCAAAATCCTGAACACCCTTCTATCCTATTGCTCCGGCAGCACAGGTATCGCCTTGCAAGCCAAAAACATAGCGGGTGCGACTTATGAATGGTTCAAAGGCACAGCTAGCGTTGGCACGGGTATCTCGTTGCCAAACGCCACAGTAGATAGTTATGCCCTGAAAACCAGCATCGGCACCTGCTCGGCCATATCTGATTCGGTAAAAGTGACGAAAAAAACCTTGCCATTTGCCGAAATAAATTCTGACAATTTGGTCTATTGCCAAGGTGCAACAGGCGCAACACTGACCGCCAAACCATTCGCAGGAGCAACCTACGAATGGCTCAAACAAACCGTTCCGCAAGGCTCCGCCAGCACCAGCAACCAATTCACCTCGGCACTGAAAGGTCTTTATTCGGTGAAAGTAACGCTGGATGGTTGCGACAGTACAAGCTCCGAAGTTTTGGTGACCGAAGTGGGAGCTTTTCCAGCTGATGTTAAAATTTCAACAACCGAACCGACTATCTGTACTGGCGGTACGGCAACGATCCAAATCGAATCCCAATCAGACGGAACAATCGAATGGTTTGTCGACAATGTGAGCAAAGGAAGCACTTCGCCATTGGTTTTTCAGCCTACGGCAAATGCCAAAGTACTGGCCATCATCACGACCACGGCCTCATGCGCCAACCCAAAAGTGGCCAAAGATTCGGTTGAAATCACCGTTACCGCATCCGCTACGGCCGAGCTCAACATCAAGGTCGACAAAATTGGAGGCTTGCAATGCGAAGGCGATACGGCCTATATGTCAGCCACTTCCAACGTAGGAACGGTCACTTGGTCGAACGGAACAATTGGCAACAAAGCCACATTCGTCAATTGGAAAAATGGCGACAAGA
>JAYVIX010000181.1:0-11247 GCA_043769845.1 Cytophagales bacterium | reverse complement strand
AAACAAATATTTAATCAAAAATAGTATTTTGGATGAAACTGAAAGACACTTGTTGTAAAAATTATGGGTTAAAAAATAAAAAGCCGAGAAATTTCAATTCCTCGGCTTTTTATTTTATTAATCATTAGTTCGCTACTTCTGACAAGAACTTTATTCGCATCAATCTCAAATCTTCAACTGAGATAAACGACTCGCCCAAATCTTCCATTGCTTTATCAATACTGTCCGTTTCTGCTTTCATGAAATATTCATAAACAGCTTCTTGTTTTTCGTCATCTAGTATTTCTTCAATGTAATAATCCAAATTCAATTTGGTACCTGAAAAACAGATAGATTCTATTTCACTTAATAAATCTTCCGCAGCCAAGCCTTTCGATTCGCCTATTTCCTCCAAAGGAACTTTGCGATCTATTTGCTGAATGATAAATATTTTGATTTTTGATTTATTAACGGCCGATTTTACGACTACATCCTGAGCCGTCACAATATCGTTTTCTTCCACATATTTCTTGATGATGTCAAGAAATGGCTTTCCAAATTTGATGGCTTTGCTCATCCCAACGCCATTGATATGGCTTAGAGCCTCCATCGACATTGGATAAGTGGTCGCCATTTCTTCCAAAGAAGGATCTTGGAAAATAACGTATGGAGGAAGGTCTTTTTCTTTTGCTAATTTCTTGCGAAGAACCTTAAGACTATTGAAAAGTGCCTCGTCATAAGCTTTGCTTGCGCCTGTTGGTTCTTTATCGTCCCCTTCTGATTCGGCATTCGAATAGTCGTGATCTTTTGAAAGCTGAATCGCTTCTGGTTTCGAAATAAAACTCGAACCTTTTTTAGTCAATTTCAAGATACTGTTGTTGTCAATATCTTTTTCGAGGAATCCGAGTACTAAAATTTGGCGGATGACCGAATTCCAATATTCCTCTGGCTGATCGTCTCCTTCGCCAAAACATTCGAGCTCGTCATGCGAATAACTCTCTACATAATCGTTTTCTTTGCCACGAACTACATCTATAATGTGCTCAATACCAAAGCGTTGCTCTGTTTGTTTTACGGCTTCTAATACCAGAAGTACGTCTTCTTTTGCTTCAAATTTTTCTTTAGGCTTCATACAATTGTCACAAAAACCACAATCCTTGTCTAATGTTTCCCCAAAGTAATGCAAAAGATGTCGTCTTCTGCAAACTGGAGACTCAGCATATGCTGCCATTTCGTGCAAAAGTTGCTTGGCATTGTCTCTTTCGGTTACTGATTTATCTTTATTAAATTTTTCTAGCTTTAGAATATCTTCATACGAATAAAGCATCAGACAGTTTCCTTCCAAACCATCTCTTCCTGCTCTGCCCGTTTCTTGATAATATCCTTCCAAGGATTTTGGAGCATCATAGTGAATCACAAACCTAACGTCTGGCTTGTCGATTCCCATTCCAAATGCGATCGTAGCCACTACCACTTCTACGTCTTCGTTCAAAAACGCATCTTGGTTATTCATCCTCACTTGAGGATCCAAACCTGCATGATACGGAATAGCTTTTACGCCATTCACTACCAAAAGTTCTGCAATTTCTTCGACCTTTTTACGGCTTAAGCAATAGATAATCCCTGACTTTCCCTTGTGTTTTCTAACATGGGTAATCACCTGTTTTTTAGCATCTTGCTTAGATACAATCTCATAATACAGGTTTTTTCTATTGAAAGAAGTCTTGTAAATATCCGCTTCTTCCATTTGAAGATTTTTCTGGATATCAAGCTGCACTTTGGGCGTTGCGGTAGCGGTAAGGGCGATGACTGGGAGATTGCCCAGCATGGCAATAATGCTCTTTATTTTGCGGTATTCGGGTCTAAAATCATGTCCCCATTCAGAAATACAATGTGCTTCGTCAACTGCTACGAAGGAAATATTGGCTTTGGATAGAAAATTAAGATTGTCTTCTTTTGTGAGTGATTCTGGAGCTAAATACAAAAGTTTGGTTTTTCCTGACATCACATCAGCTCTAACTTTTGTAATTTCTCCTTTAGAAAGCGTGGAATTTAAAAAATGGGCGTTGATTCCGTAAGCATTTAAAATATCTACCTGATTTTTCATCAAGGCGATAAGTGGCGAAATCACGATAGCACATCCATCTTTGATAAGCGCAGGTAGCTGATAACACAACGACTTGCCCGCCCCCGTGGGCATGATCACAAACGTATTTTTGCCACTCAGTAGGTTCTGAATAATCTCTTCTTGAATCCCCCTGAATTTATCAAAGCCGAAAATCTCTTTCAACTTTGCCTTAATATCAGGTTGAACCAATTCTAATAATTCCATTCTAATTATTTTAACTCGGCTTCGAATTGTCTCATTATTCTGAAACAATTATCGAATTTAACTAAAAGTAATGTTATGGGAATTAAATATTTAGATAATAATTATGCTAATGTTAAGATTAGGCATTTTCCCTGAAAATTATTTTATGGTTTTGTAATTCTTTCAAGATGGGATTGTAAATTTCCTTGACTGTCGGAATAATAACTCCTTTTAATCTTATTTTCGATTGCAAAACCATCTTCGTTGCAATCGCCAAAGGCAAACCTACAGTTTTAGCCATGGCAGTTTCCAAAGAATTTTCACCTTCTAAAGCTAGGGAAGAAATGATTTGTTGCCTTTTATTATCTAGCTCATATTCAATCTGATGCTGCATTACTACCAAATCTTTGTCCGTTTCTCCCAATCGCCATTTGTCTTCTAATAGCTTTTGAAGATATTCGGCTGGTGTGCTATTATTTTTAATTAATAATAATTCATTCGATTCAAAACCAAGCCAACGCAGTTTTTGCCAATCTTCGCTTTGTTCATTCAAGCCTAAATATTCCATTAGCGAGAATGAATCCGAATGAAAGAGTTGAAAGAATTGAGCAATAGATAATTTTTGTGACTCTGAAATTTTGACAGCATCGTCCGTCAGTCCCAATTGTACTATTTTGTCCCAAGCCGAACAAAATCCTTTTGTACGAATCGTTCCTCTGATAAAATTTTCGATTCCTGCTAACTCGTATTTTTGGATGTACGAAATACTATCACGATTTGGATAGGCCTCATATTCACCATATTGATCGAAATAAACAGGAGAGATGCGTTTGAAAACCTGATGATACGGAACAAATTTCAAACGCTTATTTTCCAAGTATTGCGCAGTTCCTTGTCCTGCCAAAACCACGTTTCTGGGGTTCCAAGTGATCTTATATCCCCAAGGATTGTCGTTGCTTTCAGGCGCAATCAGTCCGCCACAAAAGGAACGAAAAGTTTTAATTTCAGCTCCTTGATCTTTCAGTTTGTGCAACAATTGCATAGCCGACATGTGATCGAGTCCTGGATCCAAGCCACATTCGTTCAAAAAAGTCAAGTCTTTTGATTTCACTTCAGCCTCCAATGCCTTCATTTCGGGCGACACGTAAGAAGCTGTTAAAAGATTTTTTTTGCATTCAATACACAAATGAGCCACTAAAAGGTGCATTGTAGGTGGCAACAGGGAAACTACCACTGTAGAGCTCGCAATCAAATTCAAAAGAAATGTTCGATCTTCGACAATACCACAAACTTGTTCAATATTTGAAAACCGTGCCACTCTATCACGTAAATTATTCTCACTTGAATCGGCCACGGTTACTTGAAAATGATCTCTAGCAGATTGCTCTGCCAAGTATTTGATCAACACTCCACTACTTTTTCCGGCACCTAAAACGAGTATTTTATCCATCTAATTTGTATTTGTATTCGCCAATTGGTCGATATGTGCTATAATTGCCCAAGAAGTAAAACTCCATGGAACTCAAGATTTTTTTTGACAAGGTTGACGAACAATTATACGCAAACATTCACGATGAAAGTTCGTTTTTTCACCATTTAGTGGTGCATAACGAAAATTTTCCTAATTGGGAAAATGCCAAAATCGTACTTGTTGGACTGAGTGAAGAGCGTGGTAATTTGATAAACGAAGGGGCAGCAAATGCTGCAAATGCAGTCCGAAAATCACTTTATCGTCTGAAAAAAAATGCTATAAATGCCAAGATTGTGGATCTTGGAAATGTACGAAATGGCATAACAAAGGAAGATACTCAGCAAAGAATCAAAGAGTTATGCGAGATGTTTATCGAAAATGGATGTTTTGTGATACTTCTTGGCGGCACTCATGATTTGTCGTACGGCCAGTTTTTGTCTTACGAAAAACAAGACAAACTTTGTTCGGTTGTCACGGTGGATGCTGTCATTGATTTGTTTGCTGAAACCACAGAAGTAGTGGCACAAAATCATTTGCATCACATGCTCACCCACGATCCAAATTATCTTTTTCACTTTTGTCATCTTGGTTCGCAAAGTTTTCTAAATGATGTTTCGGTACAAGATGTGCTCGAAAAACTACATTTCGAATACATTAGGCTGGGGCAAATGAGAGAAAATTTTATCGAAATAGAACCAATCATTCGTCATGCTGATATGATGTGTTTTGATATTGGGGCGATCAAAAAAGCGGATGCTCCAGGAAACAAACTTCGAAATGTTTTTGGATTAACGGCCGAAGAAGCCTGTCAAATTGCATGGTATGCAGGTCTTAGCGACAAAATGAGCTCGGTTGGCATTTACGAATTCAACCCCATTTACGACCAAGATGGGCAAACTGCTTTTGTGATCTCGACCATGATTTATTATTTGGTCGAAGGATTCAACCATCGAAAAGGAGAATTAGATTTTAATGAAAAACAATTCATTAGATATATGGTCAGTATAGGCAAAGATTCTAATCAAATTATTGTGTTTTATAAAAGCAGATTGAGTGAAAAGTGGTGGATGGAAGTTCCATATCCAATCGACAAAAAAACAAAATACGAAAAAGTGAGTATGATTCCGTGTAGTTATTCGGATTATGAAATGGCCCTAAATGGCGAACTACCAAACCGTTGGGTATTGATGCACGGTAAGTTATTTTAATGAATCAAAGTCAATTAAATTTGACTTTGATTCATTTCGAATTAACCTCGCATAAAAAGTCTTTTCACATTCTCAAGCGTGATTGGCTTGATAAAATAATCGGAAATACCTGTGTAGGTTTTACATTTTTCTTTATCAACTTCTTCGTTAGAAGAAGTAACTACAATGACTTCAATCTCTAGATTCAATTTCTGATATTCTTCCATAAAATCCCATCCATTCATGACAGGCATATTTAAATCAAGAAATATTAATTCGGGTTTAGGATTGGAATGGATTGATAAATAATTCAAAGCCTCTACCCCACTATTAAAAGTAATGATTTCGGCAGTAGGATTTTGTTTCTTTACAATCAAAGAACTATATGTGTTCGACATTGGGTCGTCATCTACTAATAGAATCAGTTGTTTATCCATTATTGATATTCGTTTTAGGTAAATTTATTATAAATATAGTTCCTTTGTTCACTTCACTTTCGACTTGTATGGTACCTCCAAGCAATTCTACTTGGCTTTTTACTAAATAAAGCCCAATTCCTTTACCTTCTACATTTTGTTGAAAACGAGAATAAAGTTTAAAAATGCGATCATGATACTTTTTTAAATCAATTCCAACGCCATTATCGGAAATTTTTATAATATAATTACTATTCAACGTATAAAATTCTATTCCAATACAGGGAGACACCGAATTTTTTCTGTATTTAATTGCGTTTTGGACGATATTATACAAAATACTCTTCAATAAACTTCTCGTACTATATATAGTATCATGTCCACCAAATTCTTTCGTTATCACCGTTTCTGTAGATAAAATCTCCTTAAACATCGACCTTGTTATATTATCTACGAATTGGTCAAAAACTATCTCTTCCTTTTCCTCCAGAACTCCATTCTTGTTCTTGAGTATAGAATTCAAATCGGATAAGATTCCATCTAAATGCTCGGCAGATTGTTCAACACATTCTATGATCTTGGCATTCTCATCTATTATTGCATCTTGATTTTTATTATAAAGACTAACAAAGCCCTTTATGTTAGCCAAAGGAGCCCTCATGTTATGAGAAACTACAAAGCTAAATTGCTCTAGGTTTTTGTAACTTACGGAGAGATCATCAAAAAGTTTTTTTGTATTATTCTCCGACTCTGTTCTTCTATATATTTCAGATTCCAAACCTTTTTGCTTTTCCAAAATACTATTATTCAATAAGTTGTGATAATTAAAATAACTATAGAATAACAAAAAGATCAACATTAGATTCATCAAGGCATTTAAATCATACAAAGTAAGACTCATCAACTTGAAAGAAACCTGATATTCTGGCGAATAATGACTCCCTCTATACTCTGTGAATAAATACAAACCAATGTATACTACAAAAGTAGCGGCCACAAATTGAATCTTCTGTTTGTCGAACAACCAAAATATGAAAATTGGAGCAGTGAAAATATATAAATGAAAACCTGAAACAAAGCCTAACATCAACGATAGCGACAAAACACTAAAATTGGTCAAAAATACCAGCAATAATTTAGCATACGTATAATGATGAAGCGAATTCAAAAACATAATCCCTACAAAACAAACATGCAGGAAAAATATCAGAAAGAACAAACTATAAAGTCCGTGCGAATAAAAGATAAAGTAATGAGGCGTAGAACAAGCAATGCAACAAAGACAAAAGCTATTAATAGACTGTTGCCTAAATTTCTGATGAAGCGACTCGTTTTCGACTACGCCCACATTAATTATCTTCTTGAAATAAGACAACACACACAGCAAGAGATAAGACATACCGATTTATTTAAGCTTAAATATCTTAAATAAATAAACATAAAATATGTCAATCAGTAAACAAACGGCACACATTGAGAGTAACCAGTAGTTTTCGGGCCATTTTAGGGCACACATCACACTTATCAAACCAGTACCAGCACCTCTGGCCCAACCCGCAGTAAAAGAAAGAACCGACTTGTCCTCTAATCTTAAAAATAAGAAAACGTACAGTGAAGAAATCAAAATATTAATAATATAAGCCGAATTGGCACCAATTGGATTATCGAAACCTTGTTTAATAAAGAAATACTGTGCTACAAACCACGCAACGAGCGCAAAAGAGAAAACCCATTTATAGTAAGGCACTATAGACTGAATCACTTGTTTGTGGCCGTATTTGTAGAATTTATATACCACATAGAGGTCAAAAAAGAACCATAGCTTGTAACCAATCCCGATGACTTCGCCCATGTTTTGGGTAAAAACAAAAGCCCATAAAAACTCCCATGTGATGTTGGCACACAAAACCCCAGCAGGCATTTCCACAAATTTGTGTTTGACAACTGTCTTTACTATATATACATAGCTAAGCACCCACAGAGCCGCACCTAGGCCAAACAAAATCAATTGAAGAGGGGTGTAATCGACTAAATTCAACCAAACAATTCCTAGTTTCATAACAATTTGATTTTATAATGTTTATTTATTTAAAAAGTCCCAAAAATGATTTCACAAACTTGATTATTCCTGCCACTCCAAAAGGTAAACGGCCATTCCAAGGCAATCCTTTGGCATATCGTCTGCGGTCTTTCCATCTAAAAATCACGAGCCACCAAGGTTCATGCATGTCCCACACTTTACAATAATGTCCGTAACCACCATTTGCATCCAAAATGGCATTTACAGCTCTTCGGGCTGCTTCGTTGGCGCCTTCCATGGTGGCCAGATCAGTGTTGGTTTTTACATAATCGGCCGCCAAAAACATGTTTTTAACTCCTGTATAAGCAAATGGACGAAGTGTCCAAGTATTGATTTCGTTCACCAAAAGCGGTTCTAAATTGATGGTAGGAACACCTGGCACAATTCCTGGATCCAAATTCCATTCATGCAAAAAATCGTCTTTCAATACTATTTCTCCATTGATATTGAGGCTCTTTTTTAGCTGTGCCCAACATTCCTCCACCACTTCGGTAGTGGTACATTCTTTGGCTGGCTTACCATATAAAATACCTGGAGTGAACCAATCTGAAATATCTATCGACAAAATGCCTTTTACTTTGCCATCGCCATAAGATGCCCAGTTGAAATTGTTCCAAAACTGGGCTTGCGAAATAGAGGTCAAGGCCCAAGGTGTATCTATAAAAATGGTATGACCGTGGTTTAATTTCACATCTTCTGTCAAATACAATTGCAAACCATTCATCCATGAGACATGATTGGCCAGTACTTTTATATTACTTAAAGTAGGGTCAATTTTAAGCATCTGTTCGCTCAGCAAAGTTGCCATAACTTCCACTGGCACAGCCGAAATGTAATAATCGCCTTTCACTTCGATTTCTTGTCCGCATTTATTGATGACAACACTTAGAATATCCTGATGTTCGCAATTGAATTTTACCGCTTTGGAATCTAAATGATATTGTAAGCCTTTGGATTTCAAATAGCTAAGCCATGGATCAATCCAAACTTCATTAGTAGGCCCATTCAAAATTCGATCGCTACTAGTGCCTGGCATCATGATGTCGAAAAACAACTGCAATAAAATATCGCCACCTGTTTTGGTGCTAACCGTTTCAGCTCTGGCGGCTACTAATGTGCGAGTTAGCCCTCTGGCTAAAAATGTTTTATATGCTTCTGAAAAGTAATCAGCTTCCAAAAACTCCCACCAACCAAGGCGTTCATATTCATTTTTTCTCCTTTCATAACAGCTTGTCATAAGCTGCCAAACTCTTTCGGCAAAATATTGCTTTTCGGTATCGCTCAGACCTAAATCGGTGTCTTTATCCAAATCAAAATACCTTTTAATCTCCGAAATGGAAATAGGCAATTTGGCAGGCATAAAAAAGGACGATTTGTCAAATCGTGCAACACGTATTTCAGAAGTATCCACCAAATTATCGAAAACCGTTTTGTCACCAAAAGGAATTTCCTTCATGGTAGAAGTAACGTGTTTGTAGAATTTTGGAAAAAAGCGAAAACCATGCTCGCCAGGAAGTGGTTTCCGTCCTGGAGTGTCTGAATCTGGAACAGGCATACTACGAGCTTTACCACCAGGAATGCCTTTCGTTTCGTATACTTCTACCTCAAAGCCTCGATTGACCAATTCGTGCGCAGCACTCAAACCTGCAACGCCACCGCCTATAATGATTACTTTTTTGCGCGAACCCATAAAATAATATTCTTAAAAATATCTTACAACGAAACTTACGTAGGCAAGCCTATTAAGTTTAACTTATTAGAAAAAAAATAAGAATAATTATAATCATTCAAACAATCCATTTTTAATTAATCAATTAATATTACTTTTAATTGATTAATTAAAAACAAATGAAAAAACAAAAACAACTACTTTCTAAAAGTGAATTTGCTTATAAAATTGCGCATAGTATGCTCTATTCCAGCCTAATGATTTCAATTTCACTCGGAATAGGGATTGTTGGATATCACTATTTAGCCCACCTAACATGGATTGATTCTTTACTTAACGCTTCAATGATTCTGACTGGCATGGGTCCAGTAGATCCTATGCACAGCGATATTGGCAAATTGTTTGCCTCTTTTTATTCATTATTCAGCGGAATAGCATTTCTGACTACAATAGCTGTTTTTCTATCTCCAATTCTACATCGTTTTATGGCAAAATTACATTTAGAATACAACCAGTCAAACGATTAAGGCTTCTCGCGTTTCAAAAACACAAATCCGTTTTTACGATACAATACTTTTAACTGCGGTTTGTTTTCGTAAGCTTGAGGGCGATCGACTTTGCTGACAAAATAGACCGGTTTGTCGATTTCGCCATTCAAAAGCCAATCCATATTGTGGTAATTTAGATTAGTAGGAGCGGTCTTTTTAGTATAAAAAAGATGCGCATAGCTTTTGAAATCAAGTACTTGCACGTAGCAGTCCTCTCCTACTCGCTCCTCAAAAAAATCAATCATCGCACCTTGACTGTAGCGTTCTATTTTAGGTGCAATAATGGCAGCTGCCAAGAAAATGGTAAGCCCCGTACCGCCAAACAAAGAATAAGCGGCTTGGGCAGTTTTACCTTCTTTGAACCATTTTAGTCCGAGAAAAACCAACACAAACAATCCGATCCCAATCAAAGATTCAAAACCGCTCCAATGAACATCGGCTTCCATGTTGCCTTGCGCAAACACATCGTTCACGTAGGGAATAAATTTCTTGATGTGCATGGCAAAAAATGGAAAAACAGTGAATAATGTAGCCACCAAATACCCAATAGTTCCGACTACAATGGTGACGTATTTTTTCCACTCTACTCTGTTTTCCAATAGATTATGAACAGTATAGGCTCCCAAAAACGTGGTAGGAAACCATCCCAATGAAGAATAATGAATGATCTTTGTTCCAACTAATGAAAACAAAATAGTCACGACCCAAAACAAGATCAGCATCCAGACTTTGAAATCTTTTTCGTATTTCGTGGGCGTCTCGTTTTTGAAAAAAGAAGGAATTGCTAGTACGGAAGCAGGAAAACATCCCAACAAAATAACCACATAATGGTAGGCAAAAAAGCCTTTGTGGCCTGCGTCTGAAGTGGAAAATAAACGAATTTGATATATGAAAAATTCTTCAATAAACCAAGGGCCGTATTTGAAACTCACGTAGCCATACCATGTCAATGTCACCACAAAAGCCACCGACAAATACACCAAAACATGCCAAACGTTGAAAAACAGTTTGAAACGATTGTAGATAAAATAGACACCCAAACTTAAAATAAAAATCAAAAACGCTACTTGACCTTTCAGTAGCAAAGCTGAACCCATAAAAAAACCCGAAAGAACGGCATACCATAAAGCATTCATTTTCAAGCTTTCAATGTCAAATGAGTTGCGTTTCCAATGATACAATATAAAGTAGTAGAGCGAAAGAAAGATGAACAGGTTAAACCAAGGATCGATAATTCCGGTTTTGAAATACATGTTTGGAAAAAACGAACCTGCATAAGCCAACACCCACAGAAAACCGAAACGTTCGCCAAACAATTTTTTACCTGTTGAAAATAAGAATAGCAAAGTCACAATTCCACAAATGGCATTTGGGAAACGTGAAGCGAACTCGTTCACGCCAAAAGCTCGCATGGCCAAAGCTTGCATCCAAAAGAATAAAGGTGGTTTTTCCCAAAAAGCCTGAAAATCAATATAAGGGCGTAAATAATCGTCAGTGATAAGCATTTCGCGAGCACATTCGGCAAAATTCACCTCGTCCCAATCAAACAAATGGACAGAGCCCAAAAACGGGATAAACAAGAAAAT
>JAYVIX010000180.1:0-40501 GCA_043769845.1 Cytophagales bacterium | reverse complement strand
AGTCCAATTGTCCAATTGGTTCTTGAAAGCGGTTTCGTTTTGCAAAAAATGAATTTTTATGGGCAGATAATAAACCGAAATTTTACTAAGCTTCTCTCTTAAAAACGCAATCCGAGAAGCATCTTTTTCGGTAGTGAGCAAAACGGCATTTCCTTTTGACGCTTTCAAAACCGTTTCCTCGACATGCTTTAGCTCATTGTCCGTAAAATTATGATGATCTGGAAATCTTAATTCCTCGACCACCTTATAATTGTGCTTGCAGTATTGAAAAAATGGGACAGGGTTGTCGATACCCGAAAGAAGAACAACTGGTTGATTGTCAATTAGTCCAAGTTCTTTTCCAAACAATGAGATAGGTTTTGAATACGCAATTTTGGTAAAATAAACAGGAGTTTTAATTCCTGAATACTTTTGACATTTTTTTGTAACACGCTCTATCTCCTCATTTTGCATACTGTCAGGACATTTAGTTACAATAATTGCGTTGGCTCTTGAAACACCTTTACGAGATTCGCGCAAGCGACCATGTGGCATAACAGAGTCTTCGTAAAAAGGCCTGTTAAATTCCGTTAGCACAATATTGTAATCAGCTTTTAAGGCTCTATGCTGAAAAGCATCGTCTAGGACGATTAGATCAAGTCCAAGATTCATTTTTCGGATTTCATTTACTGCATTTACTCGGTTCTCTCCAACAAAAACATTCATTTCATTTTTAAATTTCTTAAAATATTGATATGACTCATCTCCCAAATCATAGGCAGTATGACCATGTTTGGCTTGTAAAAAACCTTTTGTTTTTCGACCATATCCACGACTAAGTGTTGCTATTTTGAGTTGTTTTTCCATAAAATAGTAAACCAAATATTCCACAAAAGGAGATTTTCCGGTTCCTCCAACTCGCACATTACCAACACATAAAGTCAAGACATCAGCACTGTTTGATTTTAAAATCCCCCGATCGTACATTTGATTACGAATCGAGGTGATAAAGTCAAAAAGTAAAGCTGGCGCAATCAGCAGAAAACGGAAACACTTTTTCAAAATCAATAAGTTAAAACAGTCTTTTCAATTAGACTTTCAAATAAAGGCAAACTTTTGTGTTTTTATTTAGAAATTATATTTCTAAATTTGCGCTCTTATTTCAAATTCGTATGGGCTTGAAAAACTTTGAAGTTGAGATATTTCAACTAAAAATCGGGAAACACCTTTACGACTTTGTTGTAGATGATTCGTTCTTTCAGGTATTGGAAAGTAGTTTAGTAGACAGAGGCCACCTGTTAGCTCATGTTGCTATTGAGAAAAATAATGATTTTTTTAAAATCAATTTCCTCATTAAAGGCAATGTAAAGTTGATATGCGACCGTTCTTTGGATGAATTTGAGCATTACATACACACAGAAAAGGAATTGATTGTGCGTTATGGTGAAGCAAATGAAGAAGTGGGTGATGAAATAGAGACCATCACGTACGACACGTTGCATCTTGATTTGTCCAGATATATCTATGAATACATAGGGCTAGAAATACCTTATAAAAAACTGCATCCAAGATTTAGGGAACAAGCAAGTGCTGACGATCAAGATCCCTTGGTGTATCAGACAGAAACGTACAAAAACAGTGACATCGAAGGTGATATAGACCCAAGATGGAAAGTATTATTGAAACTCAAGGATAATTAAAATAGACAAGAAAAATGGCACATCCCAAGCATAGAACCTCTAAAGCAAAAAGAGACAAAAGAAGGAGCCATCACAAGGTAGCTGACAAGGCGATATCAATCTGTCCTACTACTGGAATGCCACACCTTTATCATAGAGCGCATTGGCACGAAGGAAAACTTTACTACAAAGGTAAAGTGGTGATTGACAAAGCTGCTTCTGTTTAATTTTCATTTTTAGGCTTAATGAAGATTGCAGTAGATGCAATGGGAGGCGACTACGCACCAAGCGTGGTTGTCGAAGGAGCTATTCTAGCAAGTAGAGAATTGTCTGCTGACACTTCTCTACTCTTGATTGGCTTGGAAGATGTGATAAATTCAACATTCGCTTCCTTAGGTGGCAAACCTGAAAATATCCAGGTGATTCATGCTTCTGAAGTTATTGGTATGGATGAGTCTCCTACCAAAGCCGTACCCCAAAAAAGAGATTCTAGCATCGTAAAAGGCTTTACGCTTTTGGCTACCAGAAATGCAGACGTTTTCTGTAGTGCTGGTAACACTGGCGCAATGCTTGTAGGTGCTATGTTTACTATCAAACCTAGCGAAGGCGTATTGCGCCCAGGGATAGCAGGTTTCATTCCCAAAGAAAATGGCAGATACGGTATCTTGATGGATGTAGGTGCCAATGCGGATTGTAAACCAGAAGTTTTGGTTCAATTTGCAGAAATGGCCAGCATTTTTGCAACAGACCTCTATGGTATCGAAAATCCGAAAGTGGGGCTAATAAACGTAGGCGAAGAAGAGCAAAAAGGTTCTCTTTTGACGCAAGCTACTTATCAGTTGTTAAAACAAAATACTTCGATCAATTTTGTAGGAAATATTGAAGGCCGTGATATCTATAACGACAAGTCTGATGTAATGATTTGTGATGGATTTACGGGTAATGTCATCTTGAAATCTGCCGAAGCAGTTTATCCTTTAATGGCAAAACGGGGCTTTACAGATAAATTCATTGACATGTTCAATTGGCAATCAGTTGGCGGAAGTCCTATATTAGGTGTGAACGGCAATGTAATTATTGGACACGGCTCTTCAACACCAGAAGCTGTTAAACAGATGATTTTTCTTTCTCAAAGAATTGCTAAATCTGAAGTATCAAAAAAAATAAAAGAAGCATTCAGTAAGGCAAGTATTTAGCTAAACGTAAATGTCAGGAAAAATAAGAGCTGCCATTACTGGCGTTGGAGGACATGTTCCAGATTATATTCTTACCAACAAAGAATTAGAAAAAATTGTCGATACGAATGATGAGTGGATTACCTCTCGGACAGGCGTAAAAGAACGAAGAATATTAAAAGGGGAAGGTATGGGAACTTCCCATATGTGCGCAAAAGCAGTAAAAGAACTTTTAGCCAAAACCAACACTGACCCCAAAGAAGTGGACATGATCTTATGTGCCACTGTCACTCCCGATTTTATATTCCCAGCCACTGCAAATTTGATTTGCGACATGGTAGGAGCTACCAATGCATTTAGTTTCGACCTGCAAGCTGCTTGCTCTGGTTTTCTTTATGGATTAGTAACTGGTTCTCAATTTATTGAGACAGGGAAATATAAGAAAGTAATTGTGGTAGGTGCTGACAAAATGTCTTCTATCATTGATTATCAAGACCGCAAAACATGTATCATTTTTGGAGACGGAGCTGCAGCTGTAATGCTAGAGCCTAGTACGGATGAAAATGGTATTTATGATAGTATCTTGAAAACAGATGGTTCTGGTTTGCCTTATCTGCATTTAAAGGCAGGAGGAAGTAGAAGACCCGCTTCGATCAAAACGCTAGAAAACAGAGAGCATTACATGTATCAGGAAGGTGCGACTGTATTTAAGTTTGCCGTGACGAACATGTCGAACGTTGCAGCTGAAATCATGGAACGTAATCAGCTTACTGCAAATGATGTTTCCTATTTGGTGCCACACCAAGCCAATAAAAGAATCATAGATGCCACTGCCGAGAGAATGGGAGTAGGAAGTGAGAAGGTGTTGGTAAATATCGAAAAATACGGAAACACTACTGCTGCTACTATTCCATTGGTTCTTTGGGATTTTGAAAAGCAATTTAAAAAAGGGGACAACATCATAATGGCAGCTTTCGGAGGTGGATTCACTTGGGGAGCTTGTTACTTAAAATGGGCATATAATTCGTAATTAAAAGTATGGCATCAACGGCAGATTTTAAAACCGGCTTGTGTTTAGTATTCAATCACGACCTTTTTACAATAGTTGATTTTCAGCACGTAAAACCAGGAAAAGGCCCCGCATTTGTCAGAACCAAATTGAAAAGTCTGACTACTGGAAAAGTAATTGACAACACTTTCAATGCAGGAGTAAAAGTAGAAACCGCTAGAATTGAAACTCGTCCACACCAGTTTTTGTATAAAGACGAAAGTGGATTTAATTTCATGGATAGCGAAAATTTCGAGCAAGTAGTTCTAAGTGAAAAATTGGTAGAAGCACATCGCTTTTTGAAGGATGGACAAGAAGTAAACATTCTTTTTCATGCAGAAACCGAAAGACCTATTTCGTGTGAATTGCCTCCATTTGTAATCCTTAAAATAACGTACAGCGAACCTGCTGTAAAAGGGAATACAGCCAACAATGCGATGAAACAGGCTACACTAGAAACTGGAGCCAATATTTTGGTTCCCATGTTTATAGATCAAGATGAAATAATCAAAGTTGACACAAGAGACGGTTCATATTCTGAAAGAGTAAAATAAGAACTGGTTTTCTCATTTTTTTGTCATAAAATTGAGCATCGTACTAAGTATTAGACATAAAGGCTAAGCCTCAAAATACCATGAAACCAAAAGAATTTCAAGAACTATTAGATTTCATTGCAAAATCAGGACTTGCCGAAGTAAGCATTGAAACGGATTTGTACAAAATGTCTGTAAAAAGAGATGCCGCAGTTGCAGCAACTTATACAATGCCACAAGTGCAAAATCTTCCTTCGGTTCTTCAAAGTTTACCACAGATACAATCGGTACAAACTGACGCTAAATCTGCCGAATCAGCAAAATCGGCTTCCGAAGACAATAAATATTTAACGATAAAATCACCAATGATTGGTACGTTTTATCGTACTTCCAATCCTGATTCTGATGCATTTGTAAATATAGGGGATGTGGTAAGCAAAGGTCAGACTGTTTGTATCATTGAAGCAATGAAATTGTTCAATGAAATCGAGTCCGATATTGCAGGACGAATTGTCAAAATATTGGTAGAAAACGCAACCCCTATTGAGTACGATCAACCATTGTTTTTGGTAGATCCTTCGTAGTGCATTTTCACTTCCTTCTTTTAGATTAATTATTTGTTAATTAATACCACGACTGTGTTTAAAAAAGTATTGATTGCCAATAGAGGCGAAATAGCCCTTAGGGTAATTAGAGCGTGCAAAGAACTAGGAATCAAGACGGTAGCGGTATATTCTACTGCTGACAAAGAAAGCTTGCATATCAAATTTGCAGACGAAGCAGTTTGCATCGGTCCTGCATTAAGTTCTCAATCTTATTTAAGTATTCCTAATATCATTGCTGCGGCAGAAATAACTAATGCGGACGCGATTCATCCAGGCTATGGCTTTTTGTCTGAGAATGCCGAATTCTCTAAAATTTGCCAAGACTATAAAATCAAATTTATAGGTCCAAGTCCTGAAATGATTAATTCAATGGGTGACAAGGCAACTGCCAAAGCCTATATGAAAAAAGCCAATGTGCCTACAGTACCAGGTTCAGAAGGACTTTTGGAGAATATCGCAGAAGGAAAAAAGATTGCAGAAGAAATTGGTTATCCTGTTATCCTAAAAGCTACGGCTGGTGGTGGCGGACGTGGAATGCGTATCATCAATGAAGATTCGGAGTTTGAAAAAGCATGGAACGATGCCAAGCAAGAAGCTGGTGCTTCGTTTTCGAACGATGGTTTGTATCTTGAAAAATTTGTGGTGGAACCTCGTCATATTGAAATTCAGATTTTTGGAGATAAACACGGAAACGTAGTTCACCTTTCCGAAAGAGATTGCAGTATACAACGTAGGCATCAGAAATTGGTAGAAGAGGCTCCTTCGCCTATCATGACCGATGAACTAAGAAAAGCAATGGGTGACGCTGCCATCAAAGGAGCTAAAGCCATCAATTACGAAGGTGCAGGAACAATAGAATTTCTTGTTGATAAATACAACAAGTTCTATTTCATGGAAATGAACACTCGTATCCAAGTAGAACATCCCGTGACAGAAGATGTAACTGATACAGACCTAGTTAAACAACAAATACTGGTTGCTTCTGGCGAAAAACTAAGTTTTGGAACTTTAGTTCCAAAACGCTGCTCGATGGAAGTGAGAATTAATGCAGAAGATCCAGCTCATGGCTTTAGACCTTCAGCAGGAAAAATTACTCAATTACATTTCCCTGGAGGAAAAGGAGTTAGGGTCGATTCTCATGTTTATACAGGCTACACGATTCCTCCTAATTACGATTCAATGATTGCTAAACTAATTGTCACTGGCGAAACCAGAGCCGAGGTGCTTAGCAGAATGAAGCGTTGTCTGCAAGAATTTGTGATTGAAGGCGTAAAAACGACCATTCCTTTCCATCTGAAACTAATGGACGATGTAGGATTTAAATCAGGTAACTTTACCACCAAATATCTTGAAACGTTTGATTTCGATAGTTTAAAATAAACGATTCGATAATATATATTAATAATTATTCATAAATATACTCGCCTAAAGTGGATAAGATCAAGCTCGAAATATTAGGATTATCATCTAGCCAGTCTCAGACTGGCTCATTTGCCTTGGTTTTGGGCGAAGAAGGCGGCAATCGCAGACTTCCGATTATAATTGGGATGTTTGAAGCTCAGGCAATTGCGATTGAAATTGAAAAAATAGTGCCGAATAGACCAATGACGCATGATTTATTCAAATCTTTTTCAGCAAGTTTTAATTTTTATGTAGAGGAAATCGTCATTTCAGACCTAAAAGAAGGCGTTTTCTATGCCAAAGTAATTTGTACCGATGGTAGGTCGCATTCCGAAATTGATGCTAGACCTTCTGATGCAATTGCGATTGGTTTACGTTTCAATGTACCCATCTACACCGTAGAATCTATCATGTCGGAAGCGGGTATTTTGCTCTCAGATATCTCGGACGACAATAGTTCGGAAACTCCATCCGAAAAAAAATCTAGAAAAGGAACGAAACAGGTAAAACAAATCGCAGAAAAATCGGATCAAATCAAAGACCTTAACAACGAGCAATTGAAAACGATGCTTGAGGATGCTTTGAAAAATGAAGATTATGAAAATGCAGCCAAACTTCGTGACGAGCTGAACAAGAGAAACTAATCGTTTTTCAGAATTAACTATTTTTAAACGCTATTAGTATTTTAAAATAACTCCAAAAAAGAGCATTCTTATGACTTCCCTAATTTTCTGTTTTTACATTTCTTCCCATGCAAAAAAAACTTACTGTAAACCTAGGTATAGAGTATTATATATGTGAATAATCTTCCTGAACTACCTCATTTCAGGACAAACTTGTGGTACATGGTTTTTTTAAACAATTACCCAATTGAATATTCCGGTATATATTTGTTTTGTACGGAAAGCTATTAGAAAAATAAACCTAAATATATTATGATTTTACTTGTATTTAGAAGTATATTAATTGTTACAAAGCGCAACTTTTCAAAGATTGTGAAGGAGTGATGTTTAGTTCAAAGTTCAACGTGATTGAACTTTGAACTAAACAATTGCCAAAAACTGCTTAATCTTTCTGCCCAATACTTCACTTATTTTCTGATACGATTCGTGTGTCCAACCAGCTACATGCGGACTCAAGATAACGTTTGACATCGAAGCCAATTGTTCAAATTGAGCATTTTCTTCTTCGGAAAAGGAGTCCAATTTTTCGTTTTCTAGTACATCCAATCCTGCGCCAAGCACTTTATTGGTTTCCAAAGCCTGAATCAAATCCGCTGTTTTTACCAATTCGCCCCTTGCTGTATTGATCAACCAAATAGGTTTTCTGAATTGTGCTAAAAATGCGGCATCGACCAAATGTTTATTCGCTGGAGTGAGCGGAATATGCAAACTAAGAATATCTGCTTCTGCAATAATAGTTTCCAATTCTGCTGCTTTTGTTCCACTTTCTGGATTTTCTATTCCATGAATATCAAACGCTAAAACGTCACATCCAAAACCTAAAAGTCGTTTCGAAATAGCCCTTCCTGTATTTCCGTAACCAATAATTCCGACTGTCTGATGGCCTAATTCAATCCCTCGATTGGCCTCGCGTTTCCATATTTTATTTCGAACCTCTTTGTCCGAAATTCTAATTCTGTTCAGAAGATTCAGCAACAAACCTATCGCATGTTCGGCCACCGCATCTCGGTTTCCTTCTGGCGCATTCAGAATTGTAATTCCCAATCGTTGCGCTTCCTCAACATCAATATTATCGGTACCAGCACCAGCTCTTGCAATGAATTTCAGACTGGTCGCTTTTGCAAAAAAGGCTTTATCAAGTTTGATTTTGCTACGAACAACAATCCCTTGGTACTGATTTAATATTAATAATATTTCATTTTTATGAAGCTCAGGTTTATAATCTACATGTACACCAGCTAATTCCAAAATGGAAAAAATGGCAGGATGCATATCATCTATGATGAGGCAATTGGTCATGGTTTGGTTTTTAGTAATTTCTACTATAAATGCTAACTTTAATATCAGACATAAAATCTACGACAAATATCCGCAATTAAAAGAGAATAGTCCCTTTGGCTAATCTAAAGTGTAGGAGATTTTATCAAAACTATTAGAACCTTTAAAATGGAGAAAGGCCATTCAAGAATCGCTTCTCAAATGGCCTTTCTGTTTTGAAACACAAGATGTTACAGCTTACGTTTTGTTTCTTTATGTTCGAAGCATTCGATGTTATCTCCCATTTCGATGTCATTGTAGCCTTTCAAACTAATACCACATTCGAAACCAAATTTCACCTCAGAAGCATCGTCTTTGTAACGTTTCAAGGCATCAATATATCCTGTGAATACTACAATACCGTTTCTTACTAGTCGTACTTGCTCTTTACGTTTGATGTTACCTTCCAGTACCATACAACCAGCAATTGTACCCACTTTGCTGATTTTGAATACTTCACGTACTTCGGCAATACCTGTCACTACTTCTTCTACCGTAGGAGCAAGCATTCCTTCCATCGCATCTTTCACTTCGTTGATAGCGTCATAGATGATCGAGTAAAGTCTGATCTCGATTTGTTCCTGATCGGCTACTTTTCTTGCGCCAGTAGAAGGTCTCACTTGGAAACCAATCACAATTGCATCAGAAGCCGAAGCCAACAATACATCCGATTCTGAGATCTGACCAACACCTTTGTGGATGATGGCTACTTGAACTTCTGGAGTTGAAAGTTTCAATAATGAGTCAGAAAGTGCTTCTACAGATCCGTCAAAGTCAGCTTTTACAATGATGTTCAACTGTTTGAAGTTTCCGATTGCAAGACGTCTTCCGATTTCATCCAACGTAATATGCTTACGAGTACGGATTGCTTGTTCGCGAAGCAACTGACCACGTTTGGTTGCAATTTCACGGGCTTCTTTGTCAGAATCCATGATATTGAACTTATCACCTGCTTGAGGAGCGCCATCCAAACCTAGTACAAGTACTGGAGTCGAAGGCCCCACTTTGTTTTGTTTTTTGCCAAGATGGTCGAACATGGCTTTTACTTTGCCATAATGCTGGCCAGCCAACATCATATCACCCACTTTTAGTGTTCCCGATTGTACCATGACAGTAGTCACGAAACCACGTCCTTTGTCAAGAGATGCTTCGATAATCGAACCAACCGCTTTTTTATTCGGGTTAGCTTTCAATACCAACATATCGGCTTCGAGCAATACTTTCTCCAAAAGGTTTTCGATACCGATACCTGTTTTGGCCGAGATTTGCTCGCACTGGTATTTACCCCCCCAATCTTCTACCAAGATATTCAGTTGAGAAAGCTCTTCTTTGATCTTGTCAGGATTAGCAGTCGGTTTGTCTATTTTATTAAGTGCGATAATGATCGGAACACCAGCAATTTGTGCATGGTTGATTGCCTCTTTTGTTTGAGGCATCACATTATCGTCAGCCGCTACTACAATGATTACGATGTCAGTCAGTTTGGCACCACGAGCACGCATGGCCGTAAAGGCTTCGTGACCAGGTGTATCCAAGAACGTAATTTTACGTCCGTTGCTAGTAGTCACATCATAGGCACCAATGTGCTGTGTGATTCCTCCAGCTTCCGAAGCGGTTACTTTTGTTCTGCGGATATAGTCAAGTAACGAAGTTTTACCGTGGTCAACGTGACCCATAATGGTCACGATTGGTGCACGTTCTTCTAATGTAGTTTCATCATCCACTACATCTTCGACCGTTACTTCGTCTTCCGCTGTTGTAAACTGAGTATCAAAACCAAACTCATGGGTGATTAGAGTAATCATTTCTGCATCCAATCGTTGGTTGATCGAAACGAACATCCCTAAACTCATACATGCCGAGATAACTTCGTTAACAGAAACATCCATCATAGATGCCAAGTCATTGGCCGAAACGAATTCGGTCACACGAAGGATTTTAGCCTCTTCTTGTTCTTGCAATGCGCGTTCTTCTGCATCATCTGCATAAGCTTGGCGCTTGTCTTTTCTATATTTTGTTCTCGCAGCAAACTGGCTTTTGTTGTTACCCAATTTGGCAAGTGTATTTTTCAAATTACCCTGAATCTCCTTAGTAGTGATGGCTTCTTTGCCTTTTTTATCACCACCGCCACGATTGTTATTTCCTGAATTGTTGCTATTAGGAGTACCTGAAGCAGTTCTAGGAGTATTTGGCGAATTCGGATTGTTGTTATTCGGATTTTGTCCAGCAGGTTTGGTGGCATCCACGCTTGCTTTGTGTCCAGCAATACGTTTTCGTTTCTTTTTGTCCTTATCGTCTCTATTGAAACTAGGCTTCGAACCTTTTTCCTTTTCAACTGGAAGTTCGATTTTTCCTAAAACAGAAAGCCCTTTTAGCGTATCTGCTTTTGCTTTTACCAATTCTATTTCCTCAGGAACAGGTGCGCTAGGCACTACATCAACAGGAGTAACGACAACTGGTGCTACAAAAACAGGCTCAGGTTTTACCTCAACGACAGGTGTTAATGGAGCAACTTCAACTGATATTGCCTCAACTACCACTGGTTTTGGCTCAGGAACTACTACAGGATCATGTTTAATTTCTGGCGCAACCACTTTTGGAGTTTGTACCACAGGTGGCACTACAGGAATCTGCTCAATGACAGGAGCTTGCACCACAACAGGTTCAGGCTTCGTTTCTATCACCACAGGAGCCTTTACTACTTCTGGAGTAGGTATAACTTGTGGAGTAGGAATTGGCTCTAGCTGAGGTGTTGGTTTAGCAGGCTCAGGTTTTTTACCACTAAGGTCAATTTTTCCTAATACATTTAAACCTTGTAGCTTCACGCGTTCACCCGAAGCTACTTCGGAATGAGCGTGTTGAACGCTTCGCTCTGGAGCGGCTTGTTCAAAAGATGCTTTTGCAGCAGGGATGTCGGCTCTTTTTCCGCCAATAACTAGCTCTGATGCTTCTTTCTTATCTTGGAAAGACGATTGAAATTCTTTCAACAAGATTTGATAATGCTCTTCCGTTATGCGAGCATTGGGGTTGTGATCCACCTTTTGGCCTTTGGACGCCAGATAATCTGCGACCGTGTTTAAACCCACGTTCAACTTTCTGGCCACTTGGCCCAAACGGTATCCTTTTTCTTCAGACATGCTTTACCAGCAATAAATTTGTACTAAAACTATTAAACCAACTAATTCATAACAAGAACTTTAGAATAAAATTTATTATTCAAACTCTTGTTTCAACACATTGAAGACTTCTTCAACTGTTTCTACTTCTAACTCTGTTCTGCGCGAAAGTTCTTCTACTGTAAGTGCTAGTACCGAGCGTGCAGTATCTAATCCTATTTTTTTGAATTCTGTGATGATCCATGCATCAATTTCATCTGAGAATTCTTCTAAATCCACGTCCTCTTCTTCGCCTGATTCTAATTCGCGATATACATCGATTTCATATCCTACTAGCTTACTAGCCAATTTGATATTCAAACCACCTTTACCGATTGCCATCGAAACTTGATCTGGTTTCAAATACACAGCAGCTCTTTTACTGCCTGCATCCAATTTGATAGAAGTAACTTTGGCAGGACTCAACGACCTTGATATAAAAAGGTCTGTATTATCTGTGTAATTGATTACATCAATATTTTCATTCTGAAGCTCACGTACGATAGCATGAATACGAGAACCTTTTAGACCAACACAAGCACCCACTGGGTCAATACGATCGTCATACGATTCTACTGCTACCTTGGCTCTTTCGCCTGGTTCGCGTACTACTCGTTTGATCGAAATCAAACCGTCAAACACTTCTGGAACTTCTTGTTCGAATAATCTCTCCAAGAAAACAGGCGATGTACGCGACAAGATAATTTTTGGATTGCCATTGTTCATGTCTACTTTATGAACAACCGCACGTGCATTTTCGCCCTTACGGAAACGATCTTTGCCTATTTGCTCTGATTTTGGAAGTGTAAGCTCGTTGCCGTCACTATCAATCAACAATACTTCTTTGCCCAATACTTGGTACACTTCGGCAGTGATAAGATCGCCAACGATGTCTTTGTATTTTTGGTACAACAAATCTTTTTCGAGGTCTTTTACTTTCTGAATAAGTGTCTGACGAGCAGTAAGTACTGTTCTACGTCCGAAATCTTCCAGCTTTACTTCCTGAGCAAATTCTTCACCTATTTCAAAATCTTTTTCTACAAGACGAGCTTCTGCTAAGGCGATGTGTTTGTTTGGATCAAAATCAAAACTATCATCTGCAAACTCATCGTCTACGATCTCGCGAAAACGCCAGATTTCAAGATCACCTTTATCGGTGTTGATGATGATGTCGAAATTATCATCCGATTCGAATTTTTTGCGAATCATGGCACGGAACACGTCTTCCAAGATTTTGATCATGGTAGGACGGTCGATGCTCTTCTGTTTAGCAAATTCCGAAAACGACTCGATTAAGCTCGATGCTTCCATTTTTGATTAATTAAATGAAACTTGGACTTTAGACTCTTTTATTTGATCAAAGTTGATAATCACCAACTTATCTTCTTTTTTTACTTTCCCTGGCTTGCCTTGGCCTTCTATCGTGATACTTTCGTTAGTCACAAGCGTCAGCTTTCCTTCTTTTTCAACGTCACCTAACAAGTAAACTTTTAGCAATCGCCCGATATTTTTTTCGTATTGCCACTTTTGGGTGAGCGGTACGTCAATACCTGGAGACGAAACTTCAAGTGTATAAGCGTTTTCAATCAGGTTGTCGGCCTCTATGATATCGGAAATTTGTCGGCTTATAATCGCACATTCATCAATTCCGATTCCTGTTTCGTTGTCTACCAAAACGACTAGCTTACGCTGTTCGCTGTTTCCTTTTAATTGAAAATCAACTAATTGGCAGTTATTCTGCTCTGCTATTTTGGTAGCCAATTCGGCTAATTTTTCTTTCAACTGCATATAAAACGAAAAAGGGGAATTTGCTTCCCCTCTCTTGGTAATCGCTAAAACGGTTGCAAATATAGCCAAAAATCCTATTTGTCAAACATTTAGGTGTAAACTAAGTTCTTTGTTTGCAAGGTATTACTTGAATATTCGGTTAGTATCTGTCTCCATTCTCTTTTTTCGACATTTTTGTGAAGATCTTAGTTTTTAATGACGAACTAGAATAGGCACAAATTGGTTAATTACGCAACAGAAAATAACTACTTTAAATTATGGAAAGTAAAAATCAAATAGGACTTGACAACACAGAAAGTAAGCAGTTGGCTGAAAGTCTTAACCATTTATTGGCCAATTACATGATGTTTTATCAAAACACGAGAGGCTTGCATTGGAACATCAAGGGCGATAAGTTTTTCGAGTTGCATTTGAAATTTGAAGAACTGTATACCAATCTGTTATTAAAAGTAGACGAAGTGGCAGAGCGAATTCTGACCTTGGGCGCAACGCCACTTCATACATTTGATGATTACAAAAATGTAGCCAAAATAAACGTGGTAAAAAATGTAACAGACGGAAAACAAGGCATTCAAACGATTCTGGATGCGTTCAAAATTCTGATTATCGAACAACGAGAATTGCTCAATCTGTCGGCACGAATAGAAGACGAGGGCACAAACGCACTGATGAGTGACTATATCCGTGAACAAGAAAAATTGGTCTGGATGTATTCGGCTTATTTAAAATAGCCTTTAACCGCAAAGTACGCAAAGGGAAAACACACAAAGTACACAAGGAAATCTTGGCGAACCTAGTGCAACTTTTGTGTTCTTTGTGGTAAATTTATTTCTCAGGCTTGTATTTCGACTCCAAAAACATTTTTTTAGAATCCTTCATTTCCATTAATTGGGGCAATGAAATAGATGAATTATTATTTATATATTTATCTACAATTCTCCAGCCTAGCCAAGTGCCAATTTTGCCTGGACATTTCGGACCAATTTCGGCCGTATAAGGTCGTTCGCCAGTGTATTTGGTTTTGATGAAATGGCTGGTTTCGTACAACACTTTGCGTTCTACGATATGTCCCCAAATGATCGTTTCATGCTTTTTCGTTTCTTCTAACTGTACTGCTGTATAGCCAATTATGAGACTATCTTCGATACATGGAAGCATTTTTTTAACGAAATGATAGGCTTTGCCGAAGTAGATCATTTCGCCCAGAAGCGTATTGTCTAACATGTCGACTTTGTTGTATTTATTTGAAATATACAGCATGCAAGCTGGCACTATGTATTCACGTTTGTACCTTTTGAGGATGTAGTCGGGAAATTGTTGGCCTGAATGATCGCGCGGTTTGTATTTGGCCTTTGGGCCAAGAAAAAAATCTAGACTTAGTACAATCACACTATCCGACACAAAAGTTTCAATTCCTAAACCAGTGATGGCGGTATATATTTTAGGGATGTAAAAATTAGGGTAATAATGTTTGATGTGCGAAAATGCTATTTCAAATTCTAGGGTAATGTCAGCAATGTCTTTGTATTGTTTTTTAGTTTGGCGGTAAATGGTGCCAATCGCAGTGTCGTTGGCCAAATGGTATAAATTGTTGGCTACCACTCCTTTTGGAAAACGATCTTCTAAAAAGAAATTTTTTGCGAGTTGTGGGTATTTGGCCAGAAATGCTTCCGCTTCTTCTTTGGTTTTCAGTTGCATCAGTTCGTCTTCAAGACGTGTAATCTTGATTTTGACGGCACTTTTAGATACATCAATGTCTTTGCAATCGGGCTCGGAATGAAAGATGGATTCCGAAGTTTCGGAAATGGTCTTCCCAATTTTGGATCCAACTTCAGTCGTTTTGTCGCAAGAACTAAGTGCGATAAACAAAGTAAAAAGGAGACCGAAGCCTCCTTTTATAAAAAGTTTTTTTAGAATGTGGTACTGCATATTAAAGCAATTCAATTTCTTCTCCTAAATCATTCAAAAATACAAACTCTACTAAAGCAAGTGTACTGTCAGGGATGAGTGTGACCCATTTTTTATACTTGAAAAACCACTTTACCTGTTTTGAAATCAGGCCTTTGGTGTAGTAAGAGTGTAGGAAGGGATGTAAAGTGATGACTAATTTTTTCTCGTTCTGTTTGGTAATCAAGTGATTGATGTTGTTTTCGATCACATCTGTCACCGAGATACTAGAACTGATATTACCTGTACCGTTGCAAGTAGGACACGTTTCTTTGTTGACCACATGAACTGCTGGTCTTACACGTTGGCGTGTGATCTGCATCAATCCAAACTTGCTCAATGGCAGAATCGTGTATTTAGAACGATCGTATACCATTTCGTCACGCATACATTCGAAAACAGCATTGCGGTTTTCGGCACTTTTCATGTCGATAAAGTCGACCACGATAATACCACCCAAATCGCGCAACCTGAATTGGCGAGCCAATTCTTTACACGCATCCATGTTGACAGCAAGTGCTGTACTTTCTTGGTTTTCTTCGTGGGTGGATTTATTTCCACTGTTCACGTCTACCACATGTAGCGCTTCGGTGTGTTCGATAATAAGGTAACCACCATTTGGCAAACTGACCGTGGTAGCAAAAAGCGACTTCAATTGCTTTTCGATTCCCAAGTGTTCAAACATCTTTACCTTGTTGTTGTACAACTTCAAGATGTTCTCTTTGTCAGGAGCAATCGTTTTGATGTAGCCTTTGATTTCCTCGTAAAGCTCTTTGCTATCGACCGTGATATTGTCGAAACTTTCGTTCAACAAATCGCGAAGAATTGAAGATGCCCTGCCCATTTCACCGATCACTAAATCGGTCGATTTGGCTGTTTTTAGGTTATTGAATCCATCGTCCCATTTTTTTAGGAGATTTTTCATATCCTTGTCCAACTCGGCCACTTCTTTGCCTTGCGCAACAGTACGAATGATTACTCCGAAATTCTCAGGTTTGATAGAATTTATAAGGCGAACCAAACGGTTGCGCTCTTCTTTGTCAGCAATCTTTTTCGAGATACTCACAGCTTTCGAAAAAGGCACCAATACAATGTACCTACCTGCTAGTGAAAGTTCGCAAGAAAGTCTAGGTCCTTTTGTCGAAATAGGCTCTTTTACCACTTGAACCAATATTTGGTTGTTTTTGGTAAATAGCTGAGCCATTTTTCCTGTCTTGTCAGTTTCTGCTTCTGGTTTGAAGCCAGTCAGTCTTGAAGTCAGGTTTTTATCATTGCTTTGTACGGCTTTCACGTACTTCATCAGCGACTTGATGTTTGGCCCTAAGTCCAAATAGTGCAGAAAGGCGTCTTTTTCATAACCAAGTTCCACAAACGCAGCATTGAGGCCGGGAATTACCTTTTTGACAGTGCCAAGGTAAATGTCGCCAACCGTAAAATTGTTGCCTTTGGTTTCAATATTGAACTCGACTAACCTTTTGTCTTGAATCAGCGCAATTCGGTCTTCTTTCGGAGACGAATTGATAAATAGTTCGTTAGCCACCATAAAAGATATTAAATGAAAGAATAAACAAGTAAAGCCCGACTTGATTTAAGTCGGGCTTTGAGAGAAGCATTAAAGCCTATTTCTTTTTCTTATGTCTGTTCTTTCTAAGTCTTTTCTTTCTTTTGTGGGTGGCCATCTTGTGTCCTTTCCTTTTTTTTCCGCAAGGCATAGTCTTAAATGTTTTAAGGGTTAACTGATAATTGTTTTAAATATTCATTTGCAGCTTCCAAAATCTGCTCCTGTTTTTCGTTCTTTTTTACTTTTTCGAAACATTCTTTGGCCTCGCTTTTTTTACCTAATTCGGTATAGGCAATGCCAAGATAAAATGTTGCAAGCCAGTTTTCAGGATTGATAGACAGTAGTTTGCTAAATCGTGTTACCGCTTTTTCGTGTTGCCCAGACTGTACCGAGAGCAAACCCATATTGAGCAATGCTTGTTCGTTGTTTGGATCTTTGTCTAACACTTCGCGCAGAGTCAATGCTGCTTGCATCGGATTCTGGCTACGTGTATAAGTCATTGCCATTCTTGCTTTTACGTCCAGCAAATCAGGCTTTTTATCCAATGCTTTTTTGTAATACTCTTGTGTTTTGGTTCCCCAGAAAGTAGCTTTCGAATCGTCCACTGCAAAATAGTAGGCTTTGTAAGAAGCGTCTCCTATTGCAATCCAGCTTTCGATGGTTTCATCTTGAGCAAGTGATCTTTCTACCAAATAGGCCGAACTGTCATAAAGCGCTTTGCCGTTGTAGATATTTGAAATCGAATCCAACAAAACCAGTTTTTTTGCCAGCTTGCTTTCTTTTGAAAGTGCTTGCTGAAAAGCGGTTAGTTTGTTCGTTTCGATCTCGGAAAATGCAACAGCTCCATGTTCAGTATGCGAGGCTTCAGAATGAGTTTCTTCTGCTTTTTCTAGTTGGGCACTATTTTCTAATTCTTTTTCGTCCTTGTTGAGGAGGACTTTGGGTAAAGAAAACAACACGATTGCAAAGGTGGTAGCAGCTACTATGAGAACAAGTTGTTGCTTTTTCATTTTCCCTTTGCCGAATTACTATTAACCTTTGATTTTTTTGCTTGACTTGATTACCGCAACAAACTCTTTAGAAGGCTTGAAATGAGGGACGAAATGTTCATCTATTACGATAGCGGTGTTTTTCGAGATATTTCTCGCTACTTTTTGCGCACGTTTTTTGTTGATAAAGCTGCCGAAACCACGGATGTAGATGTTGTCGCCACCTTCCATCGACTCTTTCACTACTGAAAAGAACGCCTCGACCGCTGCCGAAGCATCGTTCTTGTCGATTCCTGTTTGTTCTGAAATTTTTGAAATAACGTCTGCTTTCGTCACCTTATTGAAATTTATGTTAAAACTAAGATTATTAGCTATTTACGAAATAGGGTCGCAAATTTAAGTTGATTTTTGTAATTAAAAAATCACTTTTGGTAAATTGTGTATTTACTTTAACATTTTAATTATCAATACAATGCAAAGTCAGCAAGGATTTGCTCCCAAACTCATCGAATGGTATAATTTTAATAAGCGAGACCTGCCTTGGCGCAACACTCAGGATCCTTTCAAAATATGGATGTCTGAAATTATTTTGCAACAGACTAGAGTTCAGCAGGGTTTACCTTATTACGAACGTTTTGTTGCGGCCTTTGCTAGCGTGACCGATTTGGCAAATGCGCCTTTGGACGATGTATTGCGTCTTTGGCAGGGATTGGGCTATTATTCTCGGGCGCGCAACATGCATCAGGCAGCCACATATATAAGAGATGATTTGGCTGGCATTTTCCCCAATTCGTTCGAAAATCTATTGCAAATGAAAGGTGTTGGACGGTACACGGCTGCGGCCATTGCCTCGTTTGCTTACAACGAACAAGTGCCTGTGGTAGATGGAAATGTGCAACGTTTGCTCGCTCGGATCTTTGGCGTGAGCGATGATATTAT
The DNA here is from genome assembly GCA_043769845.1 of Cytophagales bacterium. Lineage (GTDB taxonomy): Bacteria > Bacteroidota > Bacteroidia > Cytophagales > UBA9547 > UBA9547. The sequence continues at coordinate 21,702 of JAYVIX010000180.1, read as the reverse complement.
GCATCCAAAAACGCAAAAAATATTTGAAACAATTGCAAATCAGCATATTCCGAAAGAAAATCCAGGAATTTTCAATCAGGCCATTATGGAATTTGGCTCGCTTTATTGTACACCATCCAAACCCGATTGTGAATCATGTATTTTCAATTCGATTTGTTTTGCACACAAACATCAAATGGCGAGTGAGTTGCCAGTAAAGCTGAAGAAAACGAAAGTACGCAAACGGTTTTTTCAATATGCGATTTTCAGGAATAGTGGCCGATTGGCATTGGGTCAACGACTTCACAAGGACATTTGGAACGGTTTATTCGAGTTTTATTTGGTCGAATCCGACACGGAATTGACTGATGATCAAATGAATCAACAACTTGAAGCCGAAGGATTGACCCATTTCAAGCTGGTAAACGTTTCCGATTCGCGTACGCACATTCTTTCGCACCAAAGGCTTGCAACTAAATTTTATATTTATCAAATCGAAAATTCAGAGATGCTTGAAAAAAAAGGACTTAGCTTCTATAATGAAGTAGAAGTCGAAAATCTTGCCAAACCTGTTTTGCTCGTGAATTACTTGGAGCAAGAGAAATTATTCTAATTTTGTATTCAACTTAAAAACGTATAAATAATGGCTGGTGTAAATAAAGTGATACTAGTTGGGCATCTGGGCAAAGACCCCGAAATAAAGAGCTTTGCAAATGGTCAGGTGGCAAGATTTTCTTTGGCCACAACTGAGAGTTATAAAGACAAAACAGGCAATAGGGTAGACCAAACCGAGTGGCACAACATTGAAGTGTGGGGCGAACAAGCCAAAATAGCCGAACAATGGCTAAAAAAAGGTCAATTACTTTATGTCGAAGGCAGTATCAGAACGGATAGTTGGGAAGACAACGGGGTGAAAAAATTTGCGACCAAAATCAGGGCAAATGGTTTCACGATGTTAGGATCGAAAGGGAGCGGTGGAAATAATGAAGGACAAGAGCAATCAGCCTCAGCGCCTTCGCCAACTTATTCCAAGGCAGAAACAGCAGTTCCAAAAGAAATTGTAGCTAGCGAAACAGACGATCTTCCTTTCTAAAATGATTTTTGAAGCCTTGCATTTGTATGATTAAATATACATACAATTGCGAGGCTTTTTATTCTTTCAAAAAACAACTAAAATGCGCTTTCGCTCCCTTCTTCTCCTGACTTGTTCCTCCTTTTTATTTTTTTCTTGCGCAGAAGAAGAGTATGTACCCAAGCCCAAAGGCTATAACAGGATTGATTTGCCTGATCCAGTTTACAAAACCTTACCTGATTCATTTCCCTATCAGTTTCAATATTCGAGTTTGGCGGTGATCGAAAAAGACCAATCTACGATTTCCGAACCTTTTTGGATCAGTGTCCATTATCCGTATTTCGATGCCGATATTCAGATTACTTATAAGACTTTGGATGGCAAAAAAGACATCAAAAAGTTAAATGAACTGATTGACGATTCGTACAAACTGGCCAATAAACATCAAGTAAAGGCATATTCGATCGAAGAAAATCAGGTAAAAACTCCTACTGGTAAGAAAGCCAGCATTATCGAACTGACAGGAGATGTGCCAAGTCCGTTTCAGTTTTATATGACCGACAGTACGCATCATTTTGTACGCGGAGCTTTGTATTTCAAAAGCACTCAAATTGATTCCCTTTCTCCAGCAATTGAGTATCTGAAAAAGGATGTAATGCAAATGGTGAATACCTTAGAGTGGAAATAGTTTATTTCAATTGGGTTTGAGCAATCTCACATAACCCAATTGAAACTAAAAAAAACGAACATCAAATTTATAAAATATAGCGTCATAATAATATGAATATTAATTCATATTTTTGTTCTCAAAAATCACCTCATCTAAATTTCCAAAACCATGTTTGACGGTGGTTTTGAGCGTGAATCCGTTTTTGTTCAGCAGTTGTGTGATTTCTGCAAATGAGGTTGCATTGGCGTACATATCGTCATTATGTTGCTCTAGCTGGATGTATTTTATCGGAACGTTCAATTTCTGATTGAACAAACCGATCAAACAAGGATATTCGTGACCTTCAACATCTATTTTCAATACATCAATCGGACTATTTACCTGATTGTTAATAAAATACGAAAGCGTAGTTGTTTCTACTTGGTACGAAGCAGTGACAATATTTTCAGGATCGACACCCAATATTCTGGCTTTTTTCTTTAAATAAGTAGAACCCAGATCGACCGCTTCGAATGACGAAGTGTAGTCTAGTACATTTTGGTGAAATTCTTTACTTCCTAAGGCATCGCTCACGCCTAAATTGAAGAGGTGAATTGCTGGATCATTCTTGTATTTGCCTTGTAAAAGCTTGAATAACTCTTTATTCGGCTCAAAAGCAAAAACAGTACAATTCGTATTGATACTTTTGAAAAAATCAATCGACTGACCTTTGTTTGCACCCACATCAACAACTGTTTTTAGACTTTCGCCAAAAAGCATTTTGTACGTTTTGCGAAGTCTACGCTCAAAAACAAAATGCTCGTTAATATCTATGAGGTATTTTATAAGTTTATGCGGGAAGATTGGAGCATTTTTCTAAGCTTTCAGTACAAATAGTGCCTACAAAGCAGGCGTAACAAGACCGAAAGTTAACAACTTTATCACAATCCCTTTAATTTCATTTGTGACATATAAGGATGATCGTGATAAATGACGAATTCATTCGCCTAAAAATAAATGAGTCGTTTCACATAAAAGTAAAACGACTCATTTTTATTAAGTCATTAGTCGCTAGTCTTGAGTTTTTATTACATAAAAATGTCTTTTCTAACTACTTGATGCTGTATGCTAAGACCTAAAAAAACTCCTTCACTTTTTCAAAGAAGCTTTTCTCTCCTTTACCCGGATTAGGTTGAAAATTCGGAGATTCGCGTAGTTTTTCCAAAATCTCACGTTCCTGTGGACTAAGTTGTTTTGGTGTCCATACGTTCACATAAATCAGCTGATCGCCTTTTTGGTACGAGTTCAGGTCTTTTACGCCTTTGTCTTTCAGTCTCAGGATTTTGCCACTTTGTGTACCAGCATCAATCTTGATTTTTACTTTTCCGTCTATCGTAGGCACTTCTACACTTGTGCCCAAAGTAGCGTCTACAAAGTTGATATGCAGGTCGAAAACGACATTTGAACCTTCACGTTTCAAAAATGCATGTTCCTCTTCTTCTATTAGAATAATCAGATCGCCAGGAACACCGCCTCTTGGTGGCATATTGCCTTTGCCGCTCATGCTCAATTGCATGCCATCGGCCACACCAGCAGGAACTTTTATTGTGATTACTTCTTCTTCAGCCATCACACCTTCGCCATGGCATGTGCCACATTTTTCCTTGACAATTTTTCCTTCACCACTACACACTGGGCATGTGCTGGTCGACATCATTTGGCCGAGGATGGTATTGGTCACCCTGCGTACTTGTCCCGAACCGTTACAGTTCGAACACGATTGCATAGCTGAACTGCTTTTCGCGCCACTTCCGTTACACGTTTTGCAACTCGTATTGCGTTTTACTTTGATTTTTTTCTCTACACCTAGAGCCGATTCTTCGAGCGTCAGTTTTAGTTTGATTCGAAGGTTCGAACCTTGACGCTGACCTGAACGACCACCACGTCCACCACCAAAAAATCCTTCAAAACCGCCACCGCCAAACACATCTCCAAATTGCGAGAAGATGTCTTCCATGTTCATACCACCATGTCCGCCACCGTTACCACCCATTCCTTGGTGACCAAATTGGTCGTAACGTGCTTTTTTGTCAGGCGTGCTTAGTACTTCGTAGGCTTCGGCAGCTTCTTTGAACATGTCTTCCGCCTTCGAATCGCCTGGATTTTTGTCAGGATGGTACTTGATAGCCATCTGACGGTATGCTTTTTTTATTTCATCAGCCGAAGCATTGCGACCAACGCCCAATATTTCGTAGAAATCTCTCTTTGAAGCCATTTTGTTAATTATTAATTAATAATTATTAATTAATTTCCTATAACCACTTTGGCATAACGAATGATTTTGTCATTCAAATAGTATCCTTTTTCAAGTTCGTCTACTACTTTTCCTTTCAAATCTTCGGAAGGGGCAGGAATTTGAGTCACAGCTTCGTGCAATTCGGTATCGAAAACGGTTCCTTTTGTTTCCAATGGTTTCAAGCCTTTTTGCTCAAGAGTGCGCGAAAGTTTACCGAACACCAAAGCAACGCCTTCTTTCAAAGCATCCACATTGTCAATTGTTTCCAACGATTTGTTTGTACGGTCGAAATCATCCAAGGTCGGAAGCAAAGCCACCATCAATTCGCGATTGGCCGTTAGCATCGTTTCGATTTTTTCTTTCGAAGTACGTCTTTTGAAGTTATCGAATTCGGCATGTAAACGAAGGAATTTATCTTTCATCTCGGCCAATTCGGCTTGTGCTTTTTCCAATTCGGTAGGGAGAATTTCTGATTGTTCATCAGCAATTGCCGCAGCTTCTACTTGCTCTTCGATATTTTCTGCCAAAGTTTCTTTTTCTTCGTTCATCGGTGTTCCTTAATTTTGCTAAAATACAGTTTACAACAATGTTGCCAAATGAATAGATATGACAGAATGACACTCCTTTTTAGTAGTCAGTTGATAGTCATTAGTCGTCAGACGCAGACTTAAGTTTTTTTAGCTTGATTTTTTGAAGAGACTTATCGCTCATGACTGACGAATGACGACCATTGACTATTGACTATTTCCTGATAAATTTGCACCACAAACCATCACGATATGAAGCGTAGCTTTTTTTCTATTTTAATTCTCGCATTGTCCATTTCGGTATTCGCATCGGGCGAAAAACCTTCTTCTGTGCCAGCAAAAGGCTATGCCATCAAAATAAAACTAAACGGGCTGAAAGACACCACCTGTTATTTGGCCTATCATTTTGGCGATAAACAATATCTGAAAGACACCGCCAAAGTAGATTCGAAAGGAAATATGGTGTTCGATGGAAAAGAAAAACTCCAAGGAGGAATTTATTTGGTGGTACTTCCTAACAAAACCAATTTTGAATTTTTGGTCGTAGAAGGACAGCAGTTTTTTAGTCTCGAAACAGATACCGCCAAAATGATCGAGAAAATGAAAGTATCAGGATCAAAAGAGAACGAGACTTTCTTCGGATTTTTGAATTTTTTGGGCAAAAAAACCAAAGATGCAGAACCTTATCTGGATGGCTACAAACGCAACAAAGACAAGAACAAGGATTCAGTCAAATATTTTCAAGACAAGCTCAACGAGGTTGAAAAACAAGTAAAAGCCCAACGCATAAAGGTAATAGAGGAAAACCCGGGCAGTTTGGTTTCGAAAATATTCAAAGCATCGACCGAATTAGAAATACCAGAAACGCCTACACTTCCTGATGGTAAGAAAGATTCTACATTTGCCTATAGGTGGATGAAACAACATTATTTCGATAATGTCGATTTCGCTGACGATCGTATTTTGCGCACGCCACTTCTTCAATCTAAAATCAAGTATTATCTGGACAACCTCACCGTGCAAGCACCAGATAGTATCAACAAATCGGCCGATTTTATTGTGACTAAATCGCAAGCCAACAAAGATGTTTTCAAATTCTGCGTTTGGAATATCACAAACACCTACGAAACATCCAACATCATGGGAATGGACGCCATTTTTGTGCACATGGCCGAAGCATATTATTTATCTGGCAAAGCTTTCTGGATTGATTCGACTGTAAAAGCCAAAATCAGAGAACGTTACGAAACCTTGAAACCTTTGTTGATCGGCAAAAAAGCACCTGCACTTTCGTTGCCAGATACGGCAAATCATTTTCATGATTTGTACAAACAACCAGGCAAGTTTACGATTCTTTATTTTTGGGATCCCAATTGCGGTCATTGTCAAAAGGAAACACCCAAATTGAACGATTTCTACAAAGAAAATAAAGACAAAAGAAGCGTCAGCATTTATTCGGTAAGTACCGACCATCCGAGCGATTGGAAGAAATATGTAAGAGAAAAAGGCTTGGTATTTCTGAACGTATGTAATGCAATAGGCGACAAAACGGTGTATTACGACCTGCGCAAAGGCTATGACGTGTACAGTACGCCCACCATTTTTGTACTGAACGAGAAGAAAGAAATCATTGCTAAAAAGCTAGGTGTAGAACAATTGGGCGAGTTTATCGACAACTATTCTAAGATGATGGAGGAAAGAGAAAAGAAGAAAAAATAAGCCTAGTTTTCAGTTCAAGGTCTAAAGTTCAATGTTGCGACATTAAGCTTTAGACTGAATTATTTAATCACTTGCACCCAACCTTTTTCGGTTTTAGCAAATTCGCTGTCTGTTATTTGGTAGAAATATATTCAATCTGGAATGCCTTCGCCCGTCCAATGATCTGTATAATTGGGATGAGAATAGATTTTATCTCCCCAGCGGTTGTATACATCCAAAGTGCCAATTCGGTTGTCTTCGGTTCGTATTTTGAAGGTATCATTTGTTAGATTTTGGTTGCCAGTATTCCAAGTAAAATTCATTACGTTTTGCGAGCCAGCATCTAGCAATATATTTTTACCAAGACAAATAATAGTATCCCTGCCCAAATAGACGGGTTTTGTTGGCAAAATATTCAAAACCTCAACGCTGTATTTAATTACGAATACAAGTTTATAAATGGCAATTTCTTTTACGATACTGAATTTGTGCCCGACATGTCGCGAGTGGGTGGCGATGATTTTATTGAAAACCGTTATTCGTTGGACAGCGACACCATTGATTTTGGAACTATTCTGTTTGCAGGCAATGCGCCTACAGGTACAAAACTCTTAAAAGTAAAACTTGACCCGAACGAAATCACAGCTTCGGCTAAATTCTTGCATGTGGCCACTACTTCCAACGGTATTTCTTTCCAGCAAACTGCCATGTATAGTTTGTTTAATGGTGTGTACGAAGCGTTCTTATATGTAAAACCAGGTCAATCCCAATACCAATTTTATAACGAAACTACCTTATCGGATGCTGAAACGGTAGGTTCTTGTGCCAATAGCTTGGAAAACCGTGCAACAAATGTGGTGGCTGATATAGTGGTAGCATGCAATTCGTAAAAATTTCGATGGCGCAGCTTTTTTGTTTGTTTGCCGTGTTTTCGATGTTGCGTTACCGTACCGAAGGCATTTCTCCCAAAGACATGACCTATCTATTTATCGTGATTGCGACTGGCCTGATATGCGCCATCAAACTAGATTTCGTATTGCTTTTGATCGTGACGAGCCTTATAGTATTAAGTACTTGGCTTTTGGATGGCAACGTGATTTTCAAAAGATAGTTTTCAAAAATTGTGACCTATGATAAAATAGAACTCATCAAACCCGAAAACCTACCCCAACTTCTAGCCGATTTGAAAACGAGAACTGGATTGAATATCTACAAAGTGAGTATCGACAAAGTTAATTTCATGAGAAACGAAGCACTTTTGGAAGTGTATTATCATGACTAAAATTCGCCTGATTTTCTTTCTTGTCAATTGTTTGCGGGCCATTTATTTGCTCAGCAAAACGATGCTTGTGCATGGTTCAAAACGAATATCGAGAAGAAACTTAGCCAGCGTTGGAATCTCGAATTGTCAGTCTGAGAATAAAAGAAAATTACAGTCAAGTTGGTGGATATAATTTTCAACTAAGTACCGAATATACTGTGCTAAAAAATTTAAATGTAGGCTTAGCGTATCGGTATTCGGGCAATCGTGATTTTTCGTTGCGTTTCAAACAGCGCAACCGCATAAGTGTGTGGGCCGAATACAAACTCGATTTGGTGAAGTATTTCAGAATCAAAGCCATAACGATCCTCCAAGAACAATATACCGATCGGAACCTTTCTGAAAAAGGATACATTCCAACGCGGTATTTTAGGAACAAACTCGAACTTCTGTACAAAGAATTGGGCAAACACTCGCCCTATATTTTTGCCGAAATGTATTACAAACTCAAATACAACAAGCACGAAATAAGCCGTTCGCAATTTGCAACCGGAAATTAAATCGAATTCAACAAACAAAACGACTATTTTTTTTATGTATCAGCCCGAAATAAATGAGCCTTATCCGTTCACGTATTATATTTTAGGATTGGAGCACAAGTTTATTTTTTAGTTGCTCGGAAATTTATTGGTAACAATTTACTAATCATCTAAAAGCCAAGAGGCCAGCGAATCGTTCGCTGGCCTCTTGACTTTTAGATGATTGCTGATTTTCTTATTACTCGTGTTTTCTGCGAATGAACCATTTGGTGTTGGCCACAACTCCTACCGAGAACAGCCAATAGTTTTCTTTTGCCAGATTGTCATTAGTAGTTCCACGTTGGCCAAAAGTGACCGAAGTGTTAAGAGACACTCCACTTGATTTGGGCAGAACAAATCCGGCTCCAATACTAGCTTGTATCTGGTTGATATTTTGGCCAGCGATCACATATGGCAACGTGCTGTAATTCAGTCCACCACGGTAGGCGATGCGTTTATAGAAGGTGGTACTTCCATAATAGGGAATGTATTCGGCACCGAAAGCAATCGTTTGTTGGTCGCGATAACTGATCGGGATATTGGATTGTTCGCTGTATTTAAAATCAGCCCAACTGGTGATCGAATAATCGAGTGCAAACGTGATTTTGTTTGGTTTGTAAAACGACAAGCCTACTTTGATCGAATTGGGCAAACTATAATTGGATAGGGTAGCAGAACTTAAAGTGTCTTTTTTGTAGGAATATGAACTGCTGCTGGAATTTTCGTAGCGAACCGTTTTCTGGGTCAATTCTTCCTCGGCCGACAAGGTGTTGAAAAACGATCCCGTAGCCCCAAAACCTACAAACCAATTGACTGGTGGTGTCGAGATTATTTTTTTCAATCCTACCGAATCTTTTAGTTTAGTCGTATCGATTGGGAGTATTTCTGCCACTTTTTTAAACGACTTGAATTCTTTTGTGATCAGGATTCCAGGCGAAAGTCTTAAGTGTTTTTCGTTTCGTTGCCTAGTAGTAGCTATTTGACTTTTTGATGTTTCCGATTGTACTAGTTCGTGTGTCGTTTGTCCCAAAACAATGCCAGTATTGAGCCCTATCATTAACCATTCTTTGTAGTTGAATGCATTGTTCCAATAGATTTCTGAAAGTCCACCTTCACCTACATAAGAGGTTTTAAATAATTTCTCATTCACCTGTGTTTCAAAAGCGTCTTTGTAATTGACGGTGCTGAATGGTTTGGCAGCAAACTGTGTTACAAAACGTTTGTGGATAGGAAATGCGAGTGAAAGATGCTGAATACCACCAGTTAATCCAGTTTGTTTGGCACCCGAACTATTTATTGCGTTTCTTTTGCCAGCTACTCCAAATTCGAAATTGGTATATTTCAGAGTTCCCAATGCAGCCGGATTGAGCGAATTGAGCTGAAAGTTGTGCGATAACCCAACCCCAGCACCGCCCATGCCTTGGTTTCTACTAAAAGAAACGTCAGATACATCGCCAATGGCTGGTCGGCTATAAATGGAAGGACCGAGATTTTGTGCCTGAACCGTGTGAACAAAAAGAAATAAAAAGGCAGGAAAGATTTTTTTAACTAATCGCATTATGATGCAGCGTGTGGTTGAGCCCGAACAATACTAAATCAGGGAACGCAAATATGACTCCTTTTATTATACTTTCAAAAAAATGGGCATCGCCACCACATACTATTACCTGTAAATCAGGATAGTTTGCGGCATATTCTTCGATGGTTTTCTCGATCTCGAATTTCATTCCATTTACCACACCCGAGCGGATACAGCTTGCGGTGTCTTTGCCTATCAAATCTGCATTTCCTTGTGGTGCGAGTAGTGGAAGTTTGGCCGTAAAATCATGAAGGGCTCTAAATCGCATTTGCATACCTGGCGAAATAGCTCCTCCATGATAAGTTCCATCGGCCGACACAAAATCATAGGTCACACAAGTGCCAGCGTCTATCACAAGGCTATTTTGGTTTGGAAAAAGTGCAAAAGCCCCGATCGCAGATGCGAGCCGATCTTTGCCCAACGTTTCAGGTGTTTTGTAGGCATTCAGAATAGGAAGTGTTAGGTTTTTACCAAAAATAAAAACCTCCAATTCGGGCTGAAGACAAGCAATCAGGGAATTTTCGCCTCCTTTTACACTGCTAATAATGATTCTTTTAAATGAATTATTATTCATATATTTCAAAAGCTCCATTTCGTTTCCAAAAGTGTGCTTTTCCTGCATTTGATTATTTGGGTCGAACAAAGCCGTTTTAATCAGGGTGTTCCCAATGTCGATACAAAGTTGCTGATTCATTTTTTCTGAGTAGTTCGCAAATTAATCAAGAAAACTGAATCATACGTTTAGTTAGAGCAAAACTCTTAATATGGAATGAAAAAATGAATCTTTGTTTTGGCCAAATGTTAGAATGAGCTTAACGCCTTTGGTTGTGTTTCCGCCAATGAACTACATTGGTGAAACGGAAAAATTGTTGGTCAAAAGACCAAAAATGGCATAAAATGAAAAAACTGACCAACTTTACCGATAAACTAATAGATCGAAACGAATAGTAGATCAATTGAAGACCCGCCTTAACGATGCCTTGGAAAAAGAAAAAGTTGAGAAATCTTCGAGAATTAAAATGTTGGAAGAACTGAGTAATGCAACAATTCTGACTGATGATGATTGGAAGCGTTTCAAGAAGAGGTTCGAGAATGTATATGGTGGATTTTTCACTAATTTGAAAGAACAATATCCCGATCTTTCCACTGGCGACATGCGACTGGCAGCAATCATGAAACTGAAGCTTTCGCAAAGCGAAATCGCAGCCATGATGGGCATTTCGGAAGACAGTGTAAAAAAGGCCAAGCAACGCTTGAAGGGTAAATTGTCCAATCATCCCGATTTTAAATTAAAGAACTGGGTAGAGACCTTGGGTTAAATTCCGAAATTAGTATTCTTCTTCAATTTAAATAGGTTCAATGTCGTCATCACGACATTGAACTAAATGCTTCTGCAATTACTTTTGCATTCATAATTAGAATCATAACATGCGCAATTTTCTGGCGGTATTACTTTTTGTCTTTGTTTCGTGCAAAGAAGAAGCTAAAACTCAACAAATCTCGATTCCCACTATTGGCGGTCAAACAGCTACTAATAATAAACCAAAGCAACATGCCAAATGGAGCTACTCGATCAATCCTGCAAAAGCTACCATCGGACAAGAAGTAGAATTGGTTCTTACAGTAGAAATAGAAGAAGGTTGGTACCTCTATTCCTCAGATTTTGACCCAAATCTCGGGCCAATTGTGACGGCCGTTAACTTCAAAAAGAACGATAGTTTCGAAGCTATCGGTTCTCTAAAAGCAATTAAACCCAAACGCAAGTTTGATGATATCTGGGGCGGAGAAGTCTCTTATTTCATCGAAAAGGCAGAATTTCGTCAGAAAATCAAAGTGTTAAAAGAAAAGCCTTCTATCGAAGGAACGATTGAATATCAGACTTGTACCATCAAAGACGGAGCGTGTGTAGGTGGCGAATATGATTTTTCAGTTAACCTAACAGTCGTCAAACCTCTGCCGTCAGTCGTTGGTAAGAAGTCAACAGTTGTTAGTGTTCAGTCGTCAGAAAATAGTAAAGTAGATACTGCAAAAAAAGAAGTAGTTGCCAAAACTAACGACACACTTAAAGCCACGAACCACGAACAAGCGACTACGAACGTAGAAATACCTAAAACTCAAGACCCAACACCTAACACCTCACAAGAAGATTTCTCCCTTTGGGCTTTTTTCTTTAAAGCATTTCTATTCGGATTGGCAGCATTGGTCACTCCATGTGTCTTCCCGATGATTCCGATGACGGTTTCATTCTTCACACATTCTAGCAAGAGCCGCAGCGAGGCAGTTCGCAAAGCATTGATTTATGGGGCTTCGATTGTCGCTATTTATACACTTGTGGGAACAGGAGTTGCGGCCTTGTTTGGAGCTGATGCAGCCAATTTTATTAGTACACATTGGTTTCCAAATATTCTATTCTTTGGGATTTTTGTCTTTTTCGCCATCTCGTTTTTGGGTGCTTTCGAGATTGTGTTGCCATCTTCTTTGGTCAATAAAATAGATGCGCAATCTGAAAAAGGCGGTTTGGCTGGAATTTTCTTTATGGCTTTTACCATTGCGTTGGTTTCATTTTCTTGCACGGGACCAATTATCGGAACGGTTTTGATCGAATCGGCTGGCGGGAAATTCATCAAACCAATTGTGGGAATGTTAGGTTTCTCAGTGGCCTTTGCCATTCCGTTTACCTTGTTTGCCATGTTTCCAAGTTGGTTGAAATCGCTTCCAAGATCTGGAGGCTGGCTCAACTCGGTCAAGGTGACGTTGGGATTTCTAGAATTGGCTTTTGCATTGAAATTCCTCAGTCAGGCCGACCAAGTGTACCATTGGCGAATTTTAGATAGGGAAGTTTTTATCGCATTATGGATTGTCATCTTTGCGCTTTTAGGGTTCTATCTACTAAAAAAAATCAAACTCGACCATGACGATCTGGATTATACCGAGCAATCGGTTTCCGTTCCACGTGTTTTGCTTTCGGTCGCTTCGTTTGCATTCGTTGCCTATATGATTCCAGGCATGTTTGGCGCACCTCTCAAAGCCCTTTCAGGTTATGTGCCACCACTTTCGACTTCCGATTTTGTTTTGGGTAACAATTCCCACAACTCACAACCAACAACTCACAACTCGATTTGCGAACCACCTAAGTATGCGGATTTATTTCACCTGCCTCATGGCCTTCAAGGTTATTTCGATTTAAAACAAGCCAAAGCTTGTGCCAAGCAATTGAACAAGCCATTGTTTATCGACTTTACAGGTTTTGGTTGTGTGAATTGTCGTGAGATGGAAGCCAATGTGTGGAGTGATCCCGAAGTGTTGAAACGATTGCAAAACGATTTCGTAATTGTGTCTCTTTATGTAGACGAACGCACCGAATTGCCTAAAGAAGAATGGTATGTTTCTTCTTTTGATGGGAAAGAAAAGAAAACAATTGGCAAGCAAAACAGTGATCTGGAAATCAGGCTTTTCAACAACAATGCACAGCCATTATATATAATCACAGATGCCGAAGGTAATCAATTGGTAGAACCAAGAAGTTATGATAGTGATGTAGATGCTTTTGTGAAATTTTTGGATGAAGGGAAGGCGAAGTTTAAGAAATAGTTTCCTTTTTGAATGTGCTAAAAATCTCTTTTATATCTGTGTCTGTGATTGCTAGGTTTTTCAATGAAAAATTGGTTTCCTTTTTGAAATAGTAAAAGAAAAAAAGAAACGAAGCACTATAAGACAATGTACACGCAAATGCTGCCCCCACTTCTGCATATTTAGGTATGAAATAAATGCACGCAGGAATTTTTATTGCCAGGCCAACTAAAGCTGCTTTATTATTTAGTTTAAATCGACCTGTTCCTGCAAAATAATGGCTAAAAACCATCCCAAACCCAATGGCAAGTATTCCAGGACAAAGAATAACTGTTGGTAACCAAGCGTCCCGAAACTTCTCTCCAAATATCCATCCATAAAAAGAGGGAGGAAAAATGATCAGAAAAATGACACAAAGAAGGGTCGCCCAAAAACTTAGTTTTGCAAAGAAAAAGGTCTGCAAAATGGAATCTTCTCTCGAACTTTCATTGGTTACTTTACTATAATGTACTAAACTCAGGCTATTACCTATTAGCCAAACCGCCTCGGCTAATACAAGGGAGATAGAGAATATACCTAGACTAGATAAGTGTTTGCTGAGGAAAAAATAGCTGAGTCGGTAATTAAAAAACTGGATAATGTTACTGAACTGAACAGTAGCTCCGTAGATAATCGCTTTTTGTGTGGTTAGCCATAAACCTTGTAAAGTGTAATTTTTGATCCATTTTTTTGCAGAAAAAAGCCCAATTAACAAGGGGAAAAGATAGGCGAAATAAAGACTTGATACATAAGAAAAAGTAGACGCCTCATTCAAGAAAAAGAAAAAAATGATAAGGCCAACGAATAATAAAACCGTTTGTAGAAGTGTAAGCCAATTGTACCAATTTATTTTTTCGGCACCCAATGCCACCATTTGAAAACAAGAAGATATTCCAAAAAGAATACAGAGAAAAAGAAGATGCGTGAAGTAACCATGTTCTATCATGCCAAAAACTTGCATGATGGGCAAAATGATCAAAGGAGAAATGATTGCCCAAACGATTGCCGAAAATAAAAGTTGAAAAGGTTGTGAGCGAGGATACAAATAGACCATTGATGCTCCACCAACTAATTGGGAAAAAAGCATCACAAGCCCAATATCGGCAGTAATAAGACTTATTTCGCCACGCCCTTCCGAACCGAGCATGTGTGTCGTGAGGATTACAATGCTAAGACTAAATACTGCTGATAAAATTTTTGACAATAATGTGTTGAATGCCGATTTTAGCATAAACCCAAAGACTTTTTGTAGACATGCACAATTTGATTTCCCACGTTTGCATAGCTAAAATGCTCTATTGCAAACTGACGAATTTTTATAGAATCGAAATTGAATAGATTATCCAACATTTCATTCATCTTAACAATCATCATTTCGGTATTTTTTGGTTCAGATAATAGCCCCCTTGTTGTTCCTAACATTTCAGGAATCCCACCAACACTAGATGATAAAATCGGTTTCCCACAAGACATTGCTTCCATTATAACGCAAGGTTGACTTTCGTAATTACTAAACATGAATAAAAAATCAGATTTTTGAATTATTCCAATCAATTCTTGATCCACCTTTTTACCTAAGAAAAAAACTTCCTTATTTAAAATATCTAACTCTTCCGCCAAAGTTTTCAAAGTTTCGATCGCTGAAGAATAACCGACAATCCATAGTTCAAAATCATTCCTGGTTTTAGAAATCTCAGCGACCACATGCAATATTCCTTCCATATTTTTAGCTTTTGGATCGAAATTAGAAATGTGTAGTGCAATTTTTTTCTGGTTTACAATATTATCGTCCCCCAAAATAAATTTATCAGTTCTAACTACATTCGAAACTATTTGATAATTACCCACAATACCGTGTTGCTGCATAGCATTGGCTAAATGCTGAGTGACAGGCATGATGTATTTTGCTTTTGAAATACTGAATTTGGTAAGGGTCTTTTGTATCCATCCTTTATAAGACCCATCTTCAGGCAAATAACCCGACCAATGTTCGGTATGCACAAAAGGAATATTTTCGAAATAATGCAAAAATAGGGCGAACAAATCTGTTCGGAGTGGAACATGTACATGGCTAATATCAGGCTTTCTTGAGCTATTTTTTATCCTCACAAAGCCTTTGTACATGCACAAAAAATACAAACTCATTTTTATGATTCTGTCGAGTAATACAATTCCTGTAATTTCTTTTTTATAATAATAGATTAATTCCGTCAGGTTTTTGTTTACCGTTTTTTCTTCGAAAAAAAAGAGCTTTTTACTTTTACTAAAATCTGTGGTGGCATGCAAAACGGTTACGTTTTCATATTGTGCCACAGCTTCAGCATGTCGTCTCACAAAAATCCCATCCAGCAGTCCATTTTTGTTAGGATACCATTTGGGGAGAAAAAGTATTTGCATATTTTAATTCTATAATTCTACAACAGACTGCAAAAAACCGAATAATTCATCACAATTCACTTTTTAAATTCCAAATATAAAAGGTCGATGTTTTACAAGCTTTGCCGAACCTCTTCTGTTTCTGTTTGCGTTTACTAAATTTGTTACGTAATTCGTTTAACCGATGCAAAAACAAAGCCTTCAACTTTCACAACAACAAAAACTGACTCCGCAACAGATTCAGTACATAAAGCTGTTGCAGGTGCCTACGGCCGAACTGGACGCTCGCATCGAGGAAGAACTGGAAAACAATCCTGCGCTCGAAGAAGGAGAGGAAATGCCCGAAAAGCAAGATTCGGAGGACGAACAAGACGATTTCGCTAACGATGCCTCAGATGATTCGGACGAAGATTTCGAAAAAAAAGAAGGAAACGATGAATTCGATTCGTCCGATTATACCGATGACGATTATTCGGGCTACAAAATGCAAGGCGATTTTTATGAGCAAGACGAGCATGATATGCCGATTGTTTCTTCGTCTAATTTATATGAATCATTACTCACTCAACTTGAGTTCCTGAATCTGACCGAAAGAAAGGAAACAATTGCCAAACACCTCATTGGCAGCATCGAAAGTGACGGTTATATCAGGCGCGATTTATACGCCATTGCCAACGATTTGGCTTTTACCCAAAACCTAGAAACGGACGAGGACGAAATTGAGGAAGTCTTGTTCAAAATTCAAGAATTTGATCCTGCCGGAATTGCCGCCCGCGATTTGGCCGAATGTTTGTATTTGCAACTCAGGCGCAAGGACGAACACGACCCTGAAGTGATTCATGCCAAGGCGATTGTAAAAGATTTTTTCGAAGAATTCAGCAAAAAGCATTACGACCGTATCAAACTAAGACTTTCGATTGATGATGACGAACTTCGAAAAGCCATTGAACTCATCACGCACCTCAACCCAAAACCTGGCGACAATGGTACAGGCGATGTGAAATCGCAATATCTCATTCCAGATTATATTTTGGTAAATAGCGGCAGCAAGTTGGAAGTGATGCTGAATTCCAAAAACGCACCCGAATTGAAGGTCAGTGCCGCTTATCGTGAGATGTTCGACACGTATGATAAAAGTCCGAAGAAAGACAAAAAGATGCGTGAAGCCGTCACGTTTGTGAAGCAAAAACTCGATTCGGCCAAATGGTTTATCGATGCTATTCAGCAACGTCAGCAAACGCTTTTGAAGACAATGAATGCAATTTTGCGTTTTCAGTACGACTATTTTTTGGAAGGAGATGAAGCCAAACTAAAGCCAATGGTATTGAAAGATGTAGCCAGTTTTGTTGGTCTGGATATTTCAACTGTCTCACGCATAGCGAGTAACAAAACTGTTCAGACCGATTTTGGTGTCATTCCTTTGAAATTCTTTTTCTCCGAAGGAATCGCCACCGACTCAGGTGAAGACGCCAGTTCGCGTGAAGTGAAAAGCGTAATCAAAGACTTAATCGAAGCTGAAGAAAAATCGAAACCATTGGCGGACGAAAAATTGGAAGAAATCCTAAACGAAAAAGGCTATAACATCGCCAGACGAACCGTGGCCAAATACCGCGAGCAATTGGGTATTTCGGTGGCTCGATTGAGGAAAAAGCTGTAAATTTCCCAAAAACCTAACACCTAAAAACATTGACCACCTTCGATTTTCAAATAGTACTTGCTGGTTTTTTAGTTGCATTGCCATGTGCACTATTGGGTACTTTTTTGGTGCTGCGCAAAATGGTGATGATGGGCGATGCCATTTCACATGCCGTGTTGCCTGGCATCGTGATTGCTTTCTTTTTGTCGGGCGAACGCAATTCTGGTGTCATGCTTTTGGGCGCTTGCTTAATGGGCTTACTTAGTACATTTTTGATCGAATATTTGCACAAACGTGCTGGCTTACAAGCAGATGCGTCTATCGGAGTTACTTTTACCGCCTTTTTTGCCATTGGAATTATCCTCATTTCGCTATTTGCTGGCCAAGTAGATTTAGATCAAGATTGCGTCCTCTATGGCGAAATCGCCTACGTTCCACTCGATGTTTGGATCAGTGATTCGGGCATAAATCTTGGACCACGTATCATTTGGAACATGGCCATTGTTTCCTTATTAGTAATTGCGTTTATTATAGTGTTTTACAAAGAACTAAAAATCAACACATTCGATCCTGCTTTTGCGACAGTGGCGGGCATTTCAGCAGTTGTTTGGCATTATTCGTTGATGAGCATGGTCACGGTCGTAACGATTACTTCGTTCGAAGCCGTAGGAGCGATACTTGTAATTGCCTTTTTGGCTGGCCCAGCCTCCACCGCTTTTCTGATTACTAACAGGCTAAAAAACATGCTTTTACTTTCAGTATTGTTTGGATTTTCGTCCATTATTTTAGGTTATATCTTGGCACTTTCTACCCAAGGGTCGGTGGCTGGCGCTATTTCGGTGGCCATTGGTTTGCAATTTATAGTCGTGATGGTCGTTCAGCAAATGAGAAAAAAACGCATGTCGATGGCAACAGCCTAGTTGTAGACTATGAACTATCGAATATTAACTATCAACTATCTTCAGTCAAACAAGCTCTTTCTTTTGGCTTTGTTTTCGATTCATGCCTTTTATTTTTTGGTTGCGCTCAATTATCAAGACATCTATACTCTTGATTCAGATGAATACACGCAGACAGCGGTGAACCTCGTCAAGCATGGCGAAATCTATAATTACTTCTGGCAGCAGGAACATCGGCCAGAGTATTACACATTGCGACCGCCACTTTATGGCCTCTTTATTTTAGTCCTCAAACTGATTTACGATTCCGATTTATTCGTGATTTTAATTCAAAATATAATGAATATTTTTTCATTAATATTTTTCATCGAACTCTTTCGTTCCAAAGGCATTAGCGAAGTGTTGAAAGTATGTTCCATTCTCGCACTCGTATTTTTCCCGACCCAAATGATAATGGCCAACTCCATCATGGCCGACCAAATTTTACAATTCTTTTTGATATTGGCCTTGGCCTGTTTGATGAAGTACTTGGATTCCCGAAAAGCTTATTTCCTCGTTTTGTATAATCTGATGCTGGTTTTGGCAGTGTATACCAAACCCGTACTGATGTATTTCTGGATTCCTAATCTACTTTTTTGCCTCTATTTGTATGTCGAAAATCGTCAGAAACTGATTTTGATTTCTTCTCTATTACTTCCGTTGTCGATTTATGTATGGTGCGCTCGGAACGAAACACAAACAGGCTTGTTCCATTTTTCATCTATCAAAACACAAAATATCTTGGATTTGAATGCTGGATCGGTCCTTACCTTGCGACATGGCGAAGACCAAGCGACCGAAATAAAAGATTCAATTTTGGCAAAAGCCGAAACAATGAAAGTCTACAAAGACCGAGTTGCTTACATCAATTCTGAATCGATGCAGATCATTCAAGGCAATTTGGGAATTTATCTATATGCTCACGCCAAAGGAATGCTGAACTTCATGTTGGCTGCTGGCCGTACCGACATGGTCGATTTTTTTCCCGACAAACCCAAAGAAGAAATCAGCTTGATTCGGGAATTTGAAAAGGACGAATTTTCTGGTTTACTCTATTACTTTTCGCAAGTCAATCTGTTTCTGATTGTCTTTATGTTCAGCATCGTTTTGTGGAATGTCCTGATGCTGGTTAGTTTTCTCACGTTCAGTTTCAATTCAGATTTTAGCCCAACAATTCGCCTTTTTGTTTTTGTGCTGATTGCCTACATCTGTTTTGTTTGTGGCCCAGGCGGTTATGCGAGACTCAAAATGTGTATCATGCCGTTTATGCTTCTTAATCTTCCTTATTTGTGGCGAGAAATTAGTTCAAAGTTTCATGTTCAAAGTTGTGTCTTTGAACGTTGAACATGAAACTTTGAACGAGAACTAAATATTAATCATCAAGGAAGCTTTCGCCACTTCTTCTTCCGTGATATGGAAGAAATGTTCATGGATATTAAAAGGTTTGTCTCCATTCAACGTCTCTTTTACATAGTTCCCGTCTTCCAACACAAAATAGCTGTTCATATTGTCTTTAATGTTGCAAACCAAAATATTGATCGTTTCCTGTTTTAATTTCGGATCAGTAATCAAGAACAAACATTCAATTCTACGCTCGAAACTACGCACCATCACATCGGCACTTCCGCTGTACACATACGGTTCGCCAGCGTTGTGGAAATAATAAATACGAGTGTGTTCCAAGAAATCGCCTACTATCGAAATGACGGAAATATTTTCACTCAATCCTTCTCGACCAGGTCGTAAGCAACATATTCCTCTAACAATCAGCGTGATATGTACACCAGCTTGTGATGCTTTGTACAGTTCGTCAATAAAATCCTTGTCTTGAAGTGAGTTTACTTTGATCACAATTCTTGACGGAATTCCTTTCTTTGCATTTTTAGCTTCTTGCTGAATCAGATCCAACAATCGCTTTTTCATCAAAACAGGAGCTGTGATAATGTGCGAATATTCATACGGTTTCGAATTGCCAGTAATCACGTTAAAAAGCTCGTTTACATCGTTTGCTAAAGCTTCGTTGGTCGTGAGCAAGCCCAAATCAGAGTAAATTTTCGAAGTGTCTTCATTGTAATTGCCAGACGACAAATGCACATAACGCATCGTTTTTGTACCTTCTTTACGTACAATCATCAACAGTTTGCAATGCGTTTTCAGCATTCCAACACCATAAATCACAAACGCACCAGCTTTTTGAAGTCGTTGAGCATTTTCAAGATTTCGTTCTTCATCAAAACGCGCCTTTACTTCAAACAAAACCGAAACGTGTTTGCCACTCAAAGCTGCTTTTTCAAGCGCATCAACAATTCTTGATTTTTTTGCGAGTCGATAAATCGTGATTTTTATTGCAAGTACATCCTTATCGGCCGCTGCCTGATCAATCAAATCCAGCATTACTTCAATGCTGTTATAAGGATGATGCATCAATACATCCTGCTCTTTCAATTTGTCGAACAAAAGTTCTTTTTTGTGCTCAGGATAGCTTACTGGCATCACGGTTGTGGGCGGTGTTGGCATTTTGTCAGAAAAATGCGAATTGCCAATCAGTTGCCACAAACAAGTCATATCCAGCAAATTGGTGCAGATAAACACGTTATCGCTATCAAGCCCCATGTGCTTCTTTAGCCAACTCAACAAATAATCGGAATAATGATTTTCGACATCAATACGAACTACACGACCAGTAAGGCGTTTTTTGAGCTTTTTCCTGATTTCTTCAATGAAATTTTTATCCGCATCATCTACATCCACTTCTTCAAAATCTCCATTTCGAATAATTCGGAAAAGTGTAATCGAAAGCACATGCACGTTTCTGAAAAGCTCGCCCATTTTCCACCGAACTATTTCTTCGATTGGAAGTAATTGCAGGAGATTGTTTTTCTCCATGCAATAGAAACGCGGCAAATTGGAAGGAACCTGAACAAAATTGATTTTTTTCTTGCCCAAAGTTTCTGTCACCACTCCAAAAATGAGGGTTTTGTTGAGAAGCAATGGCAAAGCACTCAAGCTTTCGGCCGTGAGCGGTGTCAGCATTGGGTAGATCGTTTCCTTGAAATAGTTCGAAGTTTTTCCAAGTTCGCTGCCATTCAAATCGTCAATAGATACGATTTTAAAACCGTTTTCTTCGAAATGAGGAACGAGCGAAGTATTGAAATAATCGTAGTATTCGTTTAGGAAAAACTGAACGTCTGCAAATAATTTTTTCTTGAATGGAAGTACTTTTAGTCCGCTGTAATCGGTACGGTCTTTGCCAAAATCCAAATAATTGTACAAACTACCCACCCGGATCATGAAAAATTCATCCAGATTCGAAAACGCAATGGCCGAAAATTTCAGTCTTTCGAAAATCGTTCTGCGTTCGTTATGTGCCTGATCTAATACACGATGATTGAACTGTAACCAGCTGAGATCTCGACTGATATATCGGCTGTTCTTGATTTTTTCGTTGTCTTTCCTATTCAGGAAACTGCTCAATCTCAGAAGGTATAGTTTCTTTAATCGAAG
>JAYVIX010000179.1:0-14342 GCA_043769845.1 Cytophagales bacterium | reverse complement strand
AAAACTGGGAAAAAAGAATGTAGCTATTTACATATATCAAATACATGCGATATTTTGCATGCATTTTTGCTGATTTTTTTTAAACTTAGCCTTTCCGTTAGGACACTAAATATTTAGCTTTCCACTTTTGGCGAAATTTTTCAAAATTTGGTGCATTCACATATTTCATTGTACTGAACATGGCTAAAGTCGCAGTTGGAATTTCTAATGCTATTCGCGCTACAAATTGAGTAAATAATTCGTTACTAGCTTTGCCATAATTGGACATCGCAGTGATTGAAAAATTTGTTTTCGCAACACCAGTTTTGGTTTTACTATCTGACCCAAGAGATGTGTTTTCACGATTAGCCGCCTCTGCATAAGGCGGATTAATCAATACCAAGATTTTCTTTCCATCGGCTATGGCTTGGCGTAGGCTGGAGGGTACTTTGTTGGTAAGGGTGTAGTCTATTTGTCCGTCATCAGTAATGTCATCGTTCAGATAGTCGTATTGGAAGCGTTGGGCAGCTACGCAGGTTTTGGTGGCGCGCATCACGTCTATATCGGCACCGTCTAGCGTACTCATGTAGATATTGCGTGGGTTACTGTGCTTCACTTCTAGGTTGCCCACGCCACAGCACATGTCCCACACGATGTATTCCTTCTGCCAGTTTTTGCCCAAGGTTTCGGCCAGCTTGTCGTAGGCTTTGTCCACCACCGCCAGTGGTGTATAATAGGCACCTTTGAAACTGCGCTCGTCCAGAGGTATCAAACTGTCGCGCCTTTCGAGGAGGTAGTTACGGTATTCGGCTTTGGGCGGTTTGTGGTAAATGGCCCAAAACTGGCGGTAGCCTTCTTTATTGCCCAGTTCGTAATTTTTTCCTCCAAGACTGAACACAGGCGAGCCGTTTTTGTGCAGCAGTTCGGCTGGCAGGTTGTCGTGGGTGGAAACCGTACCATCGTGCATGATGTCGGCAAAGAAGAGCAGGGCATAATCTTCCTCAGCTACGCCTTTGATCTCGCGGCCTATCATGGCTACCCATTTGTCGAACACCTGCTTGAGGTTGACGGGCGTGATAGGAGTACGGATGATGTCGCCACTTTTGATGGCATTCTTGATGGTGTTGATAAACTCGTCTTCGTGCGTCTCTATTTTGAACGACACAAAGTGCGTACCAATATGTGCCGAGATGGCGTCCAAGGCTTCCTGTGTATAACTGCTGGCCGACTTGCCCCATTTGATGGTTTTCTTGGCGAGGAATGGCAGTACGTCCTCGCTTTTCATGATGGCCGCCTTTTGGGTATCTATCACGCATAGAAAAGGAGGCAAATAATCGCCTTTGTTCAGCGCATCTTGCACATAATGCATCAATTGCGTAAACATGGCGTAGCTCGATTGCCTCGCATTGTGTTTCGCCTCAAACCAAATCTCTTTCGTTTGAATATCGACCAAGTTCTTGTTGTATTCTTTCAGCCCCAGTGCCTTGATGTAGGCATCTTTTACATCTTCTTCGCTCGATGCCTTTTGTAGTTTTTCGTATAAAGTCATAGTAATGGGACAGTGTTGGCCGAAAGGATTTTAATCAGTTATCCAAAATTACCAATCGAATCTCATTTGACAAGGGAAATAAAAAGCACACACCAGTACATAAACAAAGAGAGTCGCCAGCATTTCTGCCAGCGACTCTCTTTGTTTATGTACTCTGAATAAATTAGTCTTGCAACTCAGCAGCGGCTTTGCGTTTCGAAGCAGTCTCTTTTGCAGCTACTAAAGACTCGTATTCGTCTTTGTTTGCTACAATGATATCTTCGTACTCTCTCAAACCAGTACCTGCAGGGATCAAGTGACCTACAATTACGTTTTCTTTCAGACCCATCAAATGATCTGCTTTTCCACGAATTGCAGCTTCGCTCAATACTTTGGTAGTCTCTTGGAAAGAGGCAGCTGAAATCCAGCTTACAGTTCCCAAAGACGCTTGAGTGATACCTTGCAGAGCAGGTTGAGATACCGCAGCTTCAGCGTCACGTACTTCTACCAATCTTAGGTCTTTACGTTTCAACTGAGAGTTCTCATCGCGCAATTGACGAGTACTTACAATCTGACCTGGCTTGAAACTAGGCGAATCACCAGCTTCCATCACCACCTTTTTGTCTAAGATTTCATCGTTGTCCTTACGGAACAAGAATTTATCTACGATCTGACCTTGCAAGAAGTTTGTATCACCCGCTTCGATGATTTCGACTTTCTGCATCATCTGACGAACGATTACCTCACAATGCTTGTCATTGATTTTCACACCTTGCAAACGATATACCTCTTGGATTTCATTTACTAAGTATTCTTGAACAGCTGTTGGTCCTTTGATATCCAAGATATCGTCAGGAGAAACTGCACCATCCGTCAAAGCATAACCTGCACGTACGAAGTCATTGTCCTGAACAAGGATGTGTTTCGAAAGTGGAACTTGGTATTTTTTTCTCACACCGTCTTTCGACTCGATCATAATCTCACGATTACCACGTTTCACACCACCGTATGTCACCACACCGTCAATTTCAGAAACAACAGCAGGATTAGATGGGTTACGCGCTTCGAACAACTCCGTTACACGAGGCAAACCTCCCGTAATGTCACGAGTTTTACCACCAACACGAGGAATCTTAGCCAATACCTGACCTGCTTTAATGACATCATTATGGTCTACCACAATGTGTGCACCTACTGGTAGGTTGTATGTCCTTGGTTCTCCGCTCTTAGGCTTGATGTTTAGGGCTGGGTTTTTGGCTTTATCTTTTGTTTCGATAATTACCTTCTCCCTGTGACCTGTTTGCTCATCGTATTCCTCTTTATAAGTAATACCATCTTCAACAGCGTCAAACTCTACAGTACCTTCAAATTCAGAAAGGATTACAGCATTGTAAGGATCCCAGAAGCAAAGCTCATCACCTTTCTTCACCACATCGCCTTCTTTCACTTTCAAAAACGAACCGTAAGGAACGTTATTGGTAATCAAGACCTTGTTAGAACCAGCTTCCACTACTCGCAATTCACCCGAACGTCCTAGAACAACTTCAAGTTTGTCGCCTTCGCTATTTACTGTACTTACCGTTTTGATTTCTTCCAACTGAATCACACCATCAAACTTGGCACGAATAGCGGCATCAGTTGCAATGTTAGAAGCTGTACCACCCACGTGGAAGGTACGAAGTGTAAGCTGTGTACCTGGCTCACCGATTGATTGTGCTGCAATAACACCTACGGCTTCACCTTTCTGAACCATGCGTCCAGTAGTAAGGTTACGTCCGTAACATTTCGCACATACTCCTTTTTGAGTTTCGCACGTCAATACTGAACGAATCTCTACACCTTCGATGCTTGATTCTTCAATTATTTTAGCAATATCTTCTCTGATTTCTTGACCTGAAGAAACCACCAATTTATTAGTTATTGGGTCGAAAACATCATGTACTGAAACACGACCAAGGATACGATCAGACAATGGTTCAATTACGTCTTCGTTCTCTTTTAGAGCTGTCACGAAAAGTCCGCGCAAAGTACCGCAATCTGCTTCGTTAATCACTACATCCTGAGCAACGTCCACTAACCTACGAGTCAAATAACCTGCATCCGCAGTTTTCAAAGCTGTATCGGCCAAACCTTTACGCGCACCGTGGGTAGAGATAAAGTACTCGATTACGTCCAAACCTTCTTTAAAGTTTGAAAGAATCGGGTTTTCAATGATCTCTCCTACTGAACCTTGAAGGTTTTTCTGAGGTTTCGCCATCAATCCCCTCATTCCACCTAGCTGACGAATTTGCTCACGAGAACCACGTGCTCCTGAGTGCATCATCATATAAATCGCGTTGAATCCTTGTTGGTCATTTTCCAACTGTTTCATCAGCGTTTCTGTAATCTGAGAGTTGATACGTGTCCAAATATCAATTACTTGGTTGTAACGCTCGTTATCAGTAATAAGACCCATCAAGTAGTTTTGCCATACAGCATCCACTTCTTCTTTCGCTTGTTTCACTAATGGTTCTTTCTCTTCTGGAATCTTGATCGAATCCAAACCGATAGAAAGTCCACCACGGAAGGCCGCTTGGAATCCTATTTCTTTGATTGCATCCAAGAATTTGGCAGTTTTTGACATACCAGCCGCCTTGAATACAGTAGAAATGATTTGTTGTAATTTTTTCTTCGTCAACAATTCGTCTACATAACCAACTTCCTCTGGAATTACTTGGTTAAATAATACACGACCTGCCACTGTATCAATTATCTTTTCAGTAAAGCTACCATCTTCGTTTTTAACACGAGCTTTTACTTTGATCAAAGCGTGTTGAGATAATTTCCCTTCGTTAATGGCAATTACTACCTCTTCAGCACCATAGAAAACACCACCCTCACCAATAATTGGATGCTCTGGCGTGCTCTTACGACCTTTTGTGATATAGTAAAGACCCAACACCATGTCCTGAGATGGTACTGTTACTGGCGCACCGTTCGCGGGGTTCAAGATGTTATGTGAAGCAAGCATCAAAAGAGACGCTTCCAAAATTGCCTCATGACCTAGTGGTACGTGTACCGCCATCTGGTCACCGTCAAAGTCAGCATTGAAGGCCGTACAAACAAGAGGGTGAAGTTGGATCGCTTTTCCTTCAATCAAACGAGGTTGGAAAGCCTGAATACCCAATCTGTGCAAAGTTGGTGCACGGTTTAGCAATACAGGGTGACCTTTCAATACGTTCTCTAGGATATCCCAAACAACAGCATCTTTACGGTCTACTATTTTTTTCGCTGATTTTACAGTTTTTACAATCCCTCTTTCAATCAGTTTACGAATAATAAACGGTTTGAAAAGTTCAGCAGCCATGTCTTTTGGCAATCCGCACTCGTGTAGTTTCAATTCTGGACCTACCACAATTACCGAACGACCAGAGTAGTCAACCCTTTTACCTAATAAGTTTTGACGGAAACGCCCTTGCTTACCTTTTAGCATGTCGCTCAAAGATTTCAAAGCACGGTTACCTTCAGCTCTTACTGCGTTTACTTTTCTTGAGTTATCAAAAAGTGAGTCAACCGCTTCTTGAAGCATCCTTTTTTCGTTACGAAGGATTACTTCTGGAGCTTTGATCTCTATAAGTCTTTTCAAACGATTGTTTCTGATAATTACTCTACGATACAAATCATTCAAGTCAGAAGTAGCAAAACGACCACCATCCAACGGAACTAATGGACGCAATTCTGGAGGAATAACAGGAACCATGCGAATAATCATCCACTCTGGCTTGTTCTCAATACGAGTACGTGCATCACGGAATGCCTCTACAACTTTCAAACGTTTCAAAGCGTCTGCTTTACGTTGTTGAGAAGTATCGTTTGCAGCTGCGTGACGAAGACTATAAGAAAGTTCGTCTAGTTTAGTTCTAGACAATAACATTTCCAATGCATCAGCACCCATTTTGGCGATGAATTTATTAGGATCCTCATCGTCCAACATTTGGTTTTCTCTTGGCAATTTATCAAGAACCTCCAAATATTCGTCTTCTGTAAGGAAATCCAAATAATTTACTCCATCAGCACCTTTTACTCCCGCTTGTATGACTACATAACGTTCGTAGTAAATGATCTGATCAAGTTTCTTAGTAGGCAAGCCCAATAAGTAACCAATTTTATTTGGAAGAGAACGGAAATACCAAATATGTGCCACAGGAACTACTAGTTCGATGTGACCCATTCTCTCTCTACGTACTTTTTTCTCAGTCACTTCTACACCACAACGGTCGCAGATAATGCCTTTGTAACGAATTCTCTTATATTTTCCACAATGACACTCCCAGTCTTTTACCGGACCAAAGATACGCTCGCAGAACAAACCACCCATTTCAGGCTTGTATGTTCTATAATTGATCGTTTCTGGTTGTGTTACCTCGCCATGAGAGCTCTCCAAAATCGATTCTGGAGAAGCTAGGCTGATTGTTACTTTCGTAAAATCAGCCGAGATCTTTTTATTTTTTTTGAATGACATGTTTCTTTCGGTAATGGTGAAAATAAACCTAATCTAGCCAGTTTCTTAGTTCATGGTTAGTTCAAGAGCCAAACCTCTTAGCTCGTGTACTAACACATTAAACGATTCAGGGATATTTGGCTTCGGAAGGTTTTCACCTTTCACAATTGCCTCATAAGCCTTCGCACGTCCTACCACATCATCTGACTTAACTGTCAATATTTCTTGCAAGATATGAGAAGCTCCGAATGCCTCGATCGCCCAAACCTCCATCTCACCAAAACGCTGACCACCAAATTGTGCTTTACCACCAAGAGGCTGCTGCGTGATAAGTGAGTAAGGACCGATTGACCTTGCGTGCATCTTATCATCTACCAAGTGACCAAGTTTCAGCATGTAAATAACACCTACCGTAACTTGTTGGTGGAATTTCTGTCCTGAAAGACCATCGTAAAGATCAGTCCTACCAAACATTGGCAAACCTGCTTCATTCAATTCTTTAATTACTTCTTCCTCAGAAGCACCGTCAAAGATTGGAGTCGCATATTTACGGCCCAATTTCAAACCAGCCCAACCAAGTACCGTTTCGTAAAGCTGACCAATGTTCATCCTTGAAGGTACGCCAAGTGGGTTCAATACAATGTCCACCGGAGTTCCATCTTCCAAGAACGGCATGTCTTCATCACGTACAATTCTAGCAACAACTCCTTTGTTACCGTGGCGACCAGCCATCTTGTCACCCACTTTCAACTTACGTTTCTTAGCGACATAAACTTTGGCCAATTGCACAATACCTGCAGGAAGTTCATCACCTACTTCAAGTGTAAAACGCTCACGTTTGAATTTACCAGTTACTTCATTACGTTTTTTTACATAATTTTTCACCATCTCCACCAACATTCTGTTAGTATTTGAATCAGCAGTAGCATTTTCAAGAGCACAATCCGCCACAAGGTTTACTTCCTCTTGCACGTTATAATTGCTCTCATCTCTATAGATGTTTTTCTCAGGGAATAATGCCTCAGTAAGATTCTTCTTACCAAATTTCACTCCTTTAGAAAGCAACTCATCACCAAACTTATGTTTGATACCTTGACAAGTTTTACCATCAAGCAAAGCCACCATCTTGTCGATGATTTTTTCACGCAAAACATTCAAATCTGCGCTATACTTGCCTTTTAGAGTTTCAACTTGTTTTTTCGCTTTCGCCCTAGCATCTTTTTCACGCTTAGGTCTAGAGAAAAGTTTCGTATCAATTACCACACCTTTCATTGACGGTGGAGCTTTCATTGAAGCATCCTTCACATCACCAGCCTTGTCACCAAAGATCGCACGAAGTAGTTTTTCTTCTGGAGTTGGATCAGACTCTCCTTTCGGAGTAATCTTACCAATCAAAATATCACCTTCTTTGATTTCAGCACCAATACGAATGATTCCATTTTCATCTAAATTTCTGACTGCTTCTTCGCTTACATTAGGAATTTCTGATGTTAATTCTTCTTCACCCCGTTTTGTATCACGTACTTCAAGTTCGAATTCTTCAATATGGATCGAAGTGAAAATATCATCACGAACAACTCTTTCATTGATTACAATCGCATCCTCAAAGTTATATCCTTGCCAAGGCATGAACGCGACCAAAAGGTTTTTACCAATTGCCAATTCGCCTTTTTGAGTCGAATATCCTTCACAAAGAACTTCACCTTTTTTAACTTTCTCGCCTTTGAAAACGATAGGTCTTAGATTGATACATGTATCTTGGTTGGTTCTTCTGAACTTAGTCAGTTTATATTCAACTAATTCCTTTTCAAAACTTACCAATTTTTCGTCTTCTGTTAAATCGTATTTCAACACAATTTTAGTAGAATCCACAAAATCAACAGTTCCGTCCTTCTCTGCAATAATCAATGAACGAGAGTCCATTGCCACCTTACGTTCAATACCAGTTCCAACAATTGGCGAATCTGATTGAAGCAAAGGCACCGCTTGACGTTGCATGTTAGATCCCATCAAGGCACGGTTGGCATCATCATGTTCCAAGAAAGGAATCAATGAAGCCGCAACCGATACAATTTGGTTAGGCGCAACATCTTTAAGAGAGATCTTATCTGGCTCAACAACAGGAAAGTCGCCTTCGAAACGAGATTTCACTTTCTCGTCAATGAATGTACCATCATCATTTGTATGAGAATTAGCCTGTGCAATGTGCTTACCATCCTCTTCTTCTGCCGTTAAATAAATTTGTTTTTCATCAAACTTAACAACCGCATCTTCCACTTTCCAATAAGGCGTTTCGATGAAGCCCATGCCATTTACTTTCGCATGAACACACAAAGAAGAGATCAAACCAATGTTTGGACCTTCTGGAGTTTCAATCGTACAAAGACGACCATAGTGAGTATAGTGAACGTCACGAACCTCGAAACCAGCACGCTCACGCGAAAGACCACCTGGACCAAGTGCCGACATCCTACGCTTATGCGTAATTTCAGCCAATGGATTGGTTTGATCCATGAACTGAGACAACTGGTTGGTTCCAAAGAATGAGTTGATTACAGAAGAAAGAGTACGTGCATTAATCAAATCAACAGGTTTGAAATCTTCGTTATCACGAACATTCATCCTTTCTTTGATTGTACGAGCCATACGGGCAAGACCTACACCAAATTGGGCATAAAGCTGCTCTCCTACTGTACGTACACGTCTATTGCTTAAATGGTCAATATCATCTACAACCGCTTTCGAGTTAATCAAACCGATCAAATACTTAACAATCTCGATAATATCTTGATTGGTAAGAACTCTTGTAGCGAAGTCAATGCTAAGACCAAGTTTCTTATTGATTCTATAACGACCAACTTCCCCTAAATCGTAACGTTTATCGCTAAAGAATAGGTTTTGGATAATATCACGAGCCGTTTGCTCATCTGGAGCCTCCGCATTACGCAATTGGCGATAGATTTGCTCAACTGCTTCTTTTTCAGAGTTCGAATTATCCTTTTGAAGCGTGTTGTAAATAATTGCATAATCTGCAATATTCACATCTTCGCGATGCAAAATGATCGTTTTACTGCCAGAATCTAAAATAACATCAAGATCGTCTTCACGAATGATCGTATCACGCTCTAAAAGGATTTCATTTCTATCAATAGAAACAACCTCACCAGTATCTTCATCTACGAAATCTTCGGTCCAAGTTCTTAGTACTCTAGCTGCCAATCTACGTCCAACTGCATTTTTCAATACACTTTTGGTAGATTCAACTTCTTCCGATAATCCGAATATATCTAAGATTTGCTTGTCGCTACCATAACCAATAGCTCTCAATAAAGTAGTAACAGGGAATTTCTTCTTCCTATCAATATAAGCAAACATGACATTATTCACATCAGTTGCGAACTCGATCCAAGAACCTTTAAAAGGAATAATTCGAGCTGAATATAATTTAGTACCATTGGTATGCTTGCTCATGGCAAAAAACACACCTGGCGATCTGTGCAACTGTGAAACGATTACCCTTTCGGCACCATTGATAACAAAAGAACCCTTTTCGGTCATGTATGGGATATTCCCCAAAAACACCTCTTGTTCAATAGTTTGAAAATCCTCATTGTCATCGTCATTACAAGTCAAACGAAGTTTGGCTTTTAATGGGACAGAGTAAGTCAATCCCCTATCAATAGATTCGTCTACTGTATATTTTGGAGGATCAACGTGGTAATCAATAAATTCTAATACGAAATTCTCTCTTGAATCTGAAATTGGAAAGTTTTCAGCGAATACTTTATAAAGACCTTCTTTATTTCTGTATTCTGGAGCAGTTTCTAATTGAAAAAAATCTTTGAAAGACTGGACTTGTATATTGAGGAAATCGGGGTACTCGAGGGCGTTCTTAACTTTAGCGAAGCTGATTCTGGCAAAATTTGACATGCGCGTTGTCTTATGGTGAATTAGATGAAAGCTACAAACAGCAAATAGTTTAGGTCTGGTTAAAATAAACCAGACCTAAACCAAAAGTAAGTGTGAGTGAAATTACTTCACTTCAACTTCTGCACCAGCTTCTTCAAGTTGTTTCTTCAAAGACTCTGATTCTTCTTTAGAAACACCTTCTTTAACTGGTTTCGGAGCGCCATCAACTAAATCTTTCGCTTCTTTCAAGCCAAGACCTGTCAAATCTTTCACCAACTTAACAACTGCTAATTTTTGAGCACCTGCCGCTTTAAGAATTACATCAAAGCTAGTTTTCTCAGCAACTACAGGAGCGTCAGCACCTGCACCACCACCAGCAACCATCACTGGAGCAGCAGCAGCTGGCTCAATTCCGTACTCGTCTTTCAATATACCAGCAAGTTCGTTCACCTCTTTCACTGTAAGGTTTACTAATTGCTCTGCTAACACTTTTACATCTGCCATTGTAGTAAAATTTAATTAAACTTGAATTATAACTGGGTAACTATTGGTTCTTTTCCGACAAAGTTTTAACGATTCCAGCAAGTTTGTTTCCACCACTTTGCAAAGCAGAAATAACATTTTTAGCAGGAGATTGAAGTAAGCCTATCACTTCACCAACAAGTTCGTTTTTAGACTTAAGCTTAGTAAGCATATCTAGAGATTCGTCTCCGAAGAAAACAGAACCATTTACAGATGCACCTTTCAATACTGGCAACTTACCTCCTCCTTTGCGGAAAGATTTCAAAATCTCCGCAGGAACTTTACCAGATTCAGTACTAAACATGATTGCAGAGGTACCTTTCAATACTGTCGAATAAAACTCCGAATAGTCCCCTACATTTGCTTTTTCAAGAGCCTTTTCAATCAAAGTATTTTTTACTACTTTGTATTCAATTCCTTTATCAAAGCACATTCTTCTAAATTTATTCACCTGAGCAACTGTCATGCCTGATGAATCGGTAACGTAGAAGTAATTGACTGCCGAAAACTTCTCGGCTAATTCACTTATTACCTGTGTTTTTTCTTGCTTAGTCATATTATATACCAGAAACCGAGTCTTTATCAATCGTGATACTTGGACTCATAGTAGTGCTAAGATGGATCGTTTTGAAATATGTCCCTTTCGCAGAAGTAGGCTTAAGTTTAGCAATCACATTCAAGAATTCAGTTGCATTCTGAATCAATTTCTCAGGAGAAAAAGAAGCGCGACCAATTGTTGAATGAATAATACCTGTCTTATCTACTTTGAAATCTACCTTACCAGCCTTGATTTCTTTAACTGCTTTACCAACTTCCAAAGTTACAGTGCCTGACTTAGGGTTAGGCATCAAGTTTCTTGGGCCTAAAACACGTCCAAGTTTACCAACTTTCGCCATAACAGTTGGAGTAGTAACGATTACGTCAACATCCAACCAACCTTGTTCGATTTTTGTGATGTATTCGTCTAAGCCAACATAATCAGCTCCAGCATCTTTCGCTTCTTGCTCTTTATCAGGAGAACACAAAACCAAGATTCTAACATCTTTACCTATACCATTTGGAAGTGCTACAACACCACGTACCATTTGATCTGCTTTCTTAGGATCAACCCCTAATCTCACATCTATATCAACAGAAGCGTCAAACTTCGTGTACGTAATGTCTTTCAACATTCCAGAAGCATCTTGTAACGAGTACTCCTTTTCAAGATCGTACTTTGCAAGTACTTCCTTTTGTTTTTTAGTAATCCTAGCCATTTCGTTTTAACTTAGAAAGGTTTTTGACCTGAAACGGTAATTCCCATACTTCTAGCAGTACCAGCGACCATGCTCATTGCTGAATTTAATTCAAAGCAATTCAAGTCAGGCATTTTAGTTTCTGCAATCTTCTGGATTTGTTCCCAAGATACCGATCCAATCTTATTTCTATTTGGTTCAGCAGAACCACCTTTTGCTTTCGCAGCTTCTAGCAACAATATTGGTGCTGGTGGAGTTTTGATTACAAAATCAAAGCTCTTATCAGTGAAATATGTAATAAGCACAGGAAGAACCACGCCTTGCTGATCCTGAGTTCTAGCATTGAATTGCTTGCAAAACTCCATGATATTTAATCCCTTGCTACCAAGAGCAGGTCCTACGGGTGGCGAAGGCTTCGCTTCGGCTCCTTTTATCTGTAACTTCAGATAACCAAGTACTTCTTTAGCCATTTTATTGAATTTTCTCTACTTGCATAAAATTAAGCTCTACTGGAGTGTTCCTGCCAAATATTTTAACAGTAACATTGAGCTTCTTCTTCTCATCAAACACTTCTTCTATCGTTCCAGTAAAACCGTTGAAAGGACCATCCATTACTTTAATAGACTCACCTTTTATGTACGAAGCGTTTACAACTGCTGTATCTTCTTCGCCCTCATCTGTTTTACCTAAAAACCTATTCACTTCAGACGGTCTTAAAGGGGCTGGCATTTTATCTGTACTTTTGCCATTTGCTCCCAAAAAACCTATCACTCCTGGAATCGTATTTATAAGGTGGAATACCTCTCCGTGATTTAAATCAGCAGAGATTAGAATATAGCCAGGAAAGTAACTTCTCTCTCTCATCTTTTTTTTACCATTTCTCATCTGGTACACCTTTTCAGATGGAATGACAAGTTCTGGAACAAAATCAACAAGATTTTGACGAGTTATTTCATTTTCTAAATACCCTTTTACCTTTTTTTCTTGGCCACTAACAGCCCTTAATACGTACCACTTCAAATCTGCCATTGCCTCTTAACTTGTTAGAATGACTGATAGAACCAGTTAAGACCGTTTTTGAAGACCAAGTCAACTAAACCAATCACAATGGCAAAGAGTAAGGAAGCAACCAACACTAGTGAGGCACTATTCTGCAACTCAACTCTAGAAGGCCAACTTACGTTAGTCTTCATCTCTTCGTATGAGTCTTTCACAAATTGTGTTAACTTGTTCATTTACTTTTACTTATTTACTTTTTGCACAGGCGGTAGGACTCGAACCTACAACCAATGGTTTTGGAGACCACTACTCTACCAATTGAGCCACGCCTGTTTATGATGCTCTTCCCAAAAATGGGAGTGCAAAGTTAGATATTTGTTGAATATAAACAAAAAAAGTTCCCGATTATTTCGGGAACTTTTTAGTTATTTCAAAATTACTTGAGAATTTCAGTTACCTGACCAGCACCTACAGTTCTACCGCCTTCACGGATTGCAAAACGAAGTCCTTTTTCCATCGCAATTTTATTGATCAATTTCACAGTGATAGTGATGTTATCACCTGGCATAACCATTTCTACACCTTCAGGAAGTTCGATCTCTCCTGTAACGTCTGTTGTACGCATGTAAAACTGAGGACGGTATTTGTTGAAGAATGGTGTATGACGACCACCTTCTTCTTTAGACAATACGTAAACCTCTGCTTTGAAATCAGTGTGTGGAGTTACAGAACCTGGCTTACAGATTACCATACCACGACAGATCATCTCTTTGTCGATACCACGAAGTAAAAGACCAACGTTGTCACCTGCTTCACCTCTATCAAGAAGTTTACGGAACATTTCAACACCAGTGCAAGTAGTCTTAAGACCTTCTGCACCCATACCGATTACGTCAAGTGAATCACCAACGTTAACAACTCCACGCTCGATACGACCTGTTGCAACTGTACCACGACCAGTGATCGAGAATACATCTTCAACTGGCATCAAGAAAGGAAGATCAACAAGACGTTTTGGAATTGGAATGTGGTTATCCACTGCATCCATCAATTCGTCAATTGACTTAACCCACTTCTCATCGTCATTCAAACCACCAAGAGCAGAACCACGGATGATTGGAATAGTGTCGCCAGGAAAATCGTAGAAAGTAAGTAACTCACGAAGTTCCATCTCAACCAAGTCAAGAAGTTCTTCATCGTCTACTAAATCCACTTTATTCATAAATACTACAAGAGCAGGTACACCTACTTGGCGAGCCAAAAGGATGTGCTCACGAGTCTGAGGCATTGGACCATCAGTAGCTGCACAAACCAAGATAGCACCGTCCATCTGAGCAGCACCAGTAACCATGTTTTTCACATAGTCAGCGTGACCAGGACAGTCAACGTGCGCATAGTGACGAGTTTTTGTAGAATACTCAACATGTGAAGTGTTGATAGTAATACCACGTTCTCTTTCTTCTGGAGCGTTGTCAATAGAAGAGAAATCTCTTACTTGAACAGTTTTGTCGTTTTTAGCCAACACTTTTGTGATAGCAGCTGTAAGAGTAGTCTTACCGTGGTCAACGTGTCCGATAGTACCTACGTTTACGTGGGGTTTCGAACGGTCAAAGGTTTCCTTAGCCATATGAGTCGAATGTAAATTTTAAATTAAATGAATTATAAAGAAATAAAGAGTCCTAAAGAAAAC
>JAYVIX010000178.1:0-4302 GCA_043769845.1 Cytophagales bacterium | reverse complement strand
GGAATTAGTGCCATTCTTTCGGTTTGTCCTTATTATAACAAACCCTCACAAGAAGGGGTGTATAGGCATTATGTAGCCTTGGCCGATGCTTGTCCAGTTCCAGTTTTGTTGTACAACATTCCCGGACGAACGGGTATCAATATGTCGGTCGCAACAATTGTTCGACTTTCGGTACACAAAAATATATTTGGAGTAAAAGAAGCTTCTGGTGATTTGACCCAATGCATGGAAATTGCCAAAAATACTCCATCCGATTTCTTGCTAACAGCTGGCGATGATTTGCTTGCCGTGCCAATGATTGCAATCGGGGGGAAAGGGTCGATCGCAGTTTTGCCTAATTTGTTTCCAGACACGTTTAGTCTGATGATAAAATCGGCATTGGAGGGTGATTTTGCGAAAGCACGCCAGATTCTTTATTCCTACACCGACATTAATCCATTGTTGTATGCGGAAGGAAATCCAGTAGGAGCCAAGGCCGTTTTGCAACATCTAGGAGTTTGTGGCAAAAACGTTCGTTTGCCTTTGGCAGAAGCTTCCGAATGCTTATCTGCTTCCTTAGAAAAAGCCCTAGAAAAAATGCAAGCGATTAAGCTTTCTTAAATAGGTGTTAGGTTTTGGGTATTAGGTAAAAGCTAATACCCAAAACCTATTACCTCATTTTTTGCGACTCACCCAATACACTCCAAACAAAATCACCGTTCCTCCTACATATTGGTAGACCGAAAGTGTTTCTTGTAAAAGGAAGTAAGAAAGCACAATCGTGAACACAGGCCCGATGCTTCCGATGATCGACATTTTAGATGCACCTATTTTTTTCAACGAATAGGCGATCAAAAACGAAGGAACAATCGTTGAAAAAACCGCCATCAAAAAGCCATACATGTACACTTTATCAGAGATTTCGGACAAAGGTTTTATTTCGGCAAAAGTAGAATGGATCAATACACAAATGGCAGAAACAACCATCGAATAGGCAGTATAGAATACGGCTCCTACTCGTTTTAGCAATTCGCTACTTCCCACCAAATAGAAAGCGTAAGTTAGTGCGCTGCCAAATACCAAGGCGCTTCCTAATAAAGTAGTAGAGGTAAATTTTATGAATAAATTTTCATAAAAAGTGATCACTATTCCTAGATAAGTAATGGCGATGGCAACATATTGGGTTTTTGAAATTGATTTTTTTAAGAAAATAGCCGAAATAATCACCACCAAAGTGGGGTACGCAAATAAGATCAATCGTTCCAAATTGGCCGAGATATAATGCAGACCTTGGAAGTCCAAATAGCTGGATAAATAGTAGCCTACCATTCCCAATACAATCACTTTTAAATGGTCGTTGAAAGCTAGGTCTTTGAATAGCTGCCTGTTATTTCCCCAGAACATGATCGTTAGGTAAAAAGGCAAAGCAAAACTCATGCGCAAAAGCAACATAGTGGCCGCGTTCATGTCTTCGCGATAACCAAGTTTGACAATAATGGCTTTGGTCGCAAACAAAAATACGCCAGCCAAAGTAATGGCAATAGCCGAAATGGAAGTGGATGGATTGTCGGTGGTTGTTTTCATAAATGATTAAAATAAAAAAAAGGCTCCCTTTTTGAGGAGCCTTGTATGAATAGATTAGATTTTGTTTTGTCTAATGTTGCACATAGCCTTCCTCTTGATTTCTAAAACGCAGAAGCCAAGTGAGCAGAAGAGAAATGTGGATTAATGGATACATGTCGCAAAAGTAGTTTTTAAAATCTTATTTTCAAATTTAATACATGAATAATAAATTAATAGTATATAGAAATGATAAAAACCTCAGGACGATTTCTCACATAAGCATTTTCCAATAAGAATATCATGTTGGGATTTCTTATGTAAAAAGTTTTATTTAAATATTTGATACTTTTTTATTCATAAGTAGTTAATTTTGTGATAAATGTATAACTGTTAACTGTCGAATATTAATTATTTATATGATTTTTATTGATTTGCTTCCGAGTATTGTTTTCTCTTTTTTTCAAATCTGACAATAAAATTGCTTTTTCATATTGCAACGAGCGTGTCAGAGATTTTTTAGGATTGAGTGTGGGTGAAATACTTGCCAATTCTAAAACTTTTTTTTAAAGTGCTCGAAAATAGAAATATTGTTTGTTCAAGACTTGAAAATGCCCTTCAAAAACGAGAATTACTTTCTATTGAAGCATGGTATATTCGACACGGTTTTGACAATTTGCAACACGCAATCGGCAAATCGGACGAGCATTCGGTTGTTTTATCAGCCGAAGTGGTTGAAAATATTTTTGGAGATGAACAAGAAATGATGCGTTCCAGAATCCCGATTCATAATCGAGAGCGGAGTATCAATTCACAGGGTGAAGAAGAATTTAGTGATACAATCAAAGTGCCTTTGTATGGCGAAAATAATGTTTCGATTGGCTTGTTAGATATCACGCGCGATATTACCGAACAAGTAAAAGCTGAAATATCCTTGGCGCAAGCAAATGAGGATGCTGAACTTGCCGCACGTGCCAAAAGCTCGTTTTGGGCCGTCATGAGCCACGAAATCCGTACGCCAATGAATGGTGTAATTGGTTGTGCTTCCTTGCTAAAACGTACCGAATTGGACGAAGATCAAGAGCAATTGGTACAAACGATTCAATCGTGTGGCGAAGGATTATTGGTCATCATCAATGCCATTTTGGATTATTCCAAAATAGAAGCGGGCAAAATTATCATGGAAAATTCTCCGTTTCAATTACGCCACTTGATTGAAGATTGTATCGAACTTTTTGGGAAGCAGATAAACAGATGGAAATCAATTATTATATTGAGCCAGATGTCCCTTTGATGCTTAATGGCGATTCCTCTCGGATCAGGCAGATTATCAATAATTTGGAGCGAATGGATGAAAATACTGCTTCAAAACAGATTCGTGCTTTAAACAAATCGGTACAACCTTATATTATCGCCCTCACGGTTGGTGTTCAAAAAGAAGACAGCGACAAAGCATTTGAAGCTGGTATGAATGCGTTTGCCACAAAACCCCTGCAACTAGAAGATCGTAAGACTGCTTTAGCAGATGCAGGTTGTTAAAGTAAAAAGTCGTTAGTCAACTGGCGACTAACGACTTTTTACTGACGACTATTTTTAAGTTTGTTTATCTTTTCGAATAAGCTGGGCCATTCAATTGTCCATCACACACGGCTAAGAAACCATACACATCATTCATTGTTTTTTCTACGTGTACAGCATGTTCGGCACTTGTAGGAGCTTCATTTACTGTGAATTGCATTCCGCTGGCCATGAACTGACGTGCATAAGCTGAAAGATAAAATTTAGCTT
Source organism: Cytophagales bacterium (assembly GCA_043769845.1). Taxonomy (GTDB): domain Bacteria; phylum Bacteroidota; class Bacteroidia; order Cytophagales; family UBA9547; genus UBA9547. Next base: position 975 of record JAYVIX010000178.1, on the reverse strand, counting down.
CTTCGTGCATTGCTGCAAACAAATAGGCACGTCCAAGGTAATAATCAATCGCAAAACTTAATTGACCACCTTTTTTTGCATTCTCCAAATAAGGAATCGCATCTAGTTTGTTGTCAGTACTCAGTAAGCACATTCCGATACGATAGTCGTAGTACGAAATAGGGTCATGTGCTAAGCTATCAATCCTGGTAAAAAGCTCCAATGCTTTTTTGTAATCCTTTTTGTAATACGCTCTATCCGCTTTTGCTTCCAGTTTTTTGAGGTTTACTGAAGCTTGCGCATTTGCATTTGTACCAAATAATATACTTGATAAGATGAGTACGATTCCGGTTGTGATTGCTTTCGTTTTCATATGGCTAAAATTTATGTTCTTAGTTAAATTCTACTTTTGTGTTTCTATATTTCTATGTCACAAAGGTAAAAGAAGGTTTTGTAAGTAGAAAACAAATCGCTTTAAAATTGTACAAAAACTTTAAAATATCGACATTTTAGTAGTTTTATAAGATTTATATATAACTATTCTTATATTTTGAATGCTTAGAAATCTGAAAATTTGGATAATGATATTTTGAATTGAAAAAGTAATAAATAGCAAAATAGTACAATATATTTATGCGAATTATGCATTTACTGGTCTGATAAATGAGGTGATTTTGTTCAAAATTTAACTTTAAGCATAAAAAGTAGGATATTATAAACCCTGCTTTTCGTAGCACGGAAATAAAAAGAGGCTGCCTTTTCGGGACAGCCTCTACAGAATCGAATGTATTTAGGTTTGTTTTACGCGCATTGCAATTCTACAATCGTTATTTCTGGCAAAATACCCACGCGACCAGGGTAGCCCAAGAATCCAAAGCCTCTATTGACATATAAATGCTGATTTCCTTCGGTATACAAGCCTGCCCACTGCTTGTACATATATTGTACAGGGCTCCATTTCAGATACTTATTGTCGACCCCAAATTGCATGCCGTG
>JAYVIX010000177.1:0-2085 GCA_043769845.1 Cytophagales bacterium | reverse complement strand
CAAGACACAAAAAGCAAGTTGCTTTCAAAGCAAAAAATACAAATGCCTTTAGGTACAGCTATTGAATATCAATTTGATAGGGAAAAGAAAATAGAGATTGGACGTATTTTAAAAATAGGACAGACTGTTTATAGCATGAGAGCAATTGGTCGAGATGAAAATAATCTTCAAGCAGAGGTTTTTTTTAATTCTTTAAAGGTTCATTAATAATAAGTTAAGTATCCAATGCAAACATTCGAACAATTACAAACTGGTCAACTAAAAGGAATAAAAAGACTGAAGCTTTCGTGCGAGCTTTCAGAATTGCCATCTGAAATATTCGAACTGGCTGAAACGTTGGAGATTCTGGATTTATCTGGAAACAATCTGTCAAGTTTGCCAGCCGATTTTGGTCGATTGAAGAACCTGAAAATTGCTTTTTTCTCTGATAATTTTTTCACCGAATATCCAGCAGTTTTGGCCGAATGCCCGCATCTGGAAATGGTCGGTTTCAAGGCCAATCAGATTACAACTATTTCAGAACAAGCACTTTCACCCAATTTGCGTTGGCTGATCTTGACCAATAATCAAATTGAAACAATTCCCACTTCCATTGGAAAATGCTCTCGATTGCAAAAATGCATGTTGGCAGGCAACCGATTGAAAGAATTGCCCATCGAAATGGCTGATTGTGAGAACATTGAGTTGCTACGGATTTCAGCAAATCAGTTTGAAAAATTGCCAAAGTGGTTGCTCGAATTGCCCAAATTGTCTTGGTTGGCTTTTGCCGGAAACCCATTTTGTACCAATTGGCAAAAGGAGAATGAAATACAAGAATTTGATTTTCAAGAATTTGAATTAAAAGAACAACTAGGAGAGGGGGCTTCTGGCATTATTTCAAAAGCATTTTGGTCAACAGAAAATATTGAAGTAGCCGTAAAAGTATTCAAAGGTGAAGTAACGAGCGATGGTTTGCCTTCGGACGAAATGAACGCCACTATTTCGGCTGGAAAACATTCGAATTTGGTTTCGGTATTGGGGAAATTGAAAAATCATCCATTAGAAAAACAAGGTTTGGTATTCGGACTTATTCCGTCACGGTTTCGAAATCTGGGTCAACCGCCTAGTTTTGAGTCTTGTACGAGAGATAATTACGCTGCCGAAACTTCGTTTTCAACCGAAACTATTCTAGCAATTGCCAAAGGAATGGCATCGGTTTGTGCGCATTTGCACCAAAATGGCATCATGCATGGCGATTTTTATGCCCATAATATTTTGGTGGACGAGCATTCGTATCCACTTCTTGGCGATTTTGGGGCTGGTGTTTCGTACCCGATCCATTCAGAAATGGGGCAATATTTGGAGCGTTTGGAAGTAAGAGCTTTTGGATGTTTGCTGGACGATTTATTGCAACATACTATTGAAAATATGCCAGCAATCGAAAAACTGAGAGAGCAATGTTTTCATAATGAAGTAGTTAAGAGACCAAGTTTTAACGAGATTTTAACAGAATTTAAATGAAAAATTATTCATTAATATTATTTCTTTTGGGTTTAGTTTCTTGTACCGAAAATGCCCCAAGAGACGAAGTTTCAGATTCAACTAAAACTGAAAAAGTAGAAGTTCAAGTAATTGAAAATGAGATAAAAAGTGATGTAAGACAAAATGAAGTTTTAAAGCTTGATCAAGTATATCAGGATACAATTGAGTTTGAGAAATTCGATGAAAATGGCGACTATAATCTCCTGTTTGGTAAAAAGACCAAGACGAAAGTGAGTTTTGTGTATCATTTCGAAAGTGCCAAATATCCGTTCAACTGGGGCGATAAAATAGTTGTGGATTGGGAAATGGATAGCATTTGGATTGCTGGCGATGGCGAAAGATTGGATTTCGCAGAAACAGTAATGGAAGCGAGAAAAATAAAAAAAGGAGCCGTTTCTGAATTTAAAACAAAGTACAATAAATCGTTGAAATACAGCGATATGACAGGCGAATATTCTATAACAGGCTTAGACGAAATCTATCGTTTGGTGGAATATTATTTGGCCAATGCAAAGGCCGAAGTTTTACAATATCCAGATTTGAATCTCTATTATTCAATCGAAA
>JAYVIX010000176.1:0-7951 GCA_043769845.1 Cytophagales bacterium | reverse complement strand
AAAAAAGAAAATGGTTGCGACATACGTTCCTTACAAAGTAAAAGACATCGCCCTTGCCGAGTGGGGAAGAAAAGAAATTGAATTAGCAGAAGCTGAAATTCCTGGTTTGATGGCACTTCGTGCTGAATTTGGCAAAGTACAGCCTTTGAAAGGTGCGCGTATTGCTGGTTGTCTTCACATGACGATTCAAACAGCAGTGCTGATCGAAACATTGGTGGCTTTGGGTGCTGAGGTAACTTGGTCTTCTTGCAACATCTTTTCTACGCAAGATCATGCTGCTGCTGCTATTGCTGCTGCTGGAATCCCAGTGTATGCTTGGAAAGGAATGAATGAAGAAGAATTCAACTGGTGTATCGAGCAAACAGTATTTTTTGGCGAAGATCGTCAGCCTTTGAATATGATTTTAGATGATGGTGGCGACCTTACCAACTTGGTTTTGGATCACTATCCTGAACTAGTAGCGGGTATCAAAGGACTTTCGGAAGAAACAACCACTGGTGTTCACCGCCTATATGAAAGAGTTAAAGCTGGCACTCTTCTTATGCCTGCTATCAATGTAAACGATTCGGTTACTAAGTCGAAATTTGATAACCTGTATGGTTGCAAAGAATCTTGTGTAGACGCAATCCGCAGAGCAACTGACGTAATGATGGCTGGTAAAGTAGCGATCGTAGCAGGTTTTGGGGATGTAGGTAAGGGTACTGCGAAGTCGTTGGCTGGTGCTGGTGCTCGTGTAATCGTGACTGAAATTGACCCAATTTGTGCGCTTCAAGCGGCTATGGAAGGTTTTCAAGTAATGAAAATGGACAACGCTGCGAAAATTGGCGACATTTTTGTGACTACTACTGGAAATAAAAACATCATCGTAGAACGTCATTTTAGATTGATGAAAGACAAGGCAATCGTTTGTAACATCGGTCACTTCGATACTGAAATCGATATGTCGTGGTTGAACAAAGCGTATGGCAACACGAAAGTGGAAATCAAACCTCAAGTAGATAAATACACGATTGACGGAAAAGATGTATTGGTATTGGCAGAAGGTCGTTTGGTAAACCTTGGTTGTGCTACAGGTCACCCATCATTCGTGATGTCGGCTTCGTTTACAAACCAAACATTGGCTCAGTTGGAGCTTTGGGCTAATTCGGATAAATACGACAATAATGTATACACATTGCCTAAGCATTTGGACGAGAAAGTAGCAGCTCTTCACCTTGCAAAAATCGGTGTAGAATTGGATACTCTTTCTACCGATCAGGCCGAATACATTGGTGTGCCAGTGAAAGGTCCTTTCAAAATGGAACATTACCGTTATTAGTCGTCAGTCATAAGTTGACAGTAAAAAGAGAAGGCTTCGAATTTCGAAGCCTTCTCTTTTTTTGTCTTGATAATACTACTTACTTACCACTTGATAATAGTTTTACCGAATGATCAGAAATTTCGACCAATCTATCTTTGTATAAACCACCAATCGTTTTTTTGAAGGCACTTTTGCTCAGTTTTACTTTGCTGTAAATATCTTCAGGCGTGCTTTTATCGCCCAAATCTAATACTCCATTATTGGCTTTTAGAATAAACAATAGACGATGTTTTGCATCTTCAATTTGCTCATAACCACGCAATTGAAGCGTTAAGTCTATCTTATTTTCTTCACGTATTTTTTTTATAAAACCACGTTTGATATCGCCCGTTTGTAGCGGTTCGAAAATCTCGTTTTTGTAAATCAAACCTACATGACGCCCGTTGATGATGGCATTATAACCCAAATCGGTTCTATCTGCGATTAGCAAATTCACTGTATCTTCTTCGCCAAAATCCAGATGTGTATTGTCCACATAACGCATCCATTTGGAAGTGCCTACCACTCTGCCTGTTTGCTTGTCAAGATACACATACACAATATGTTCTGTGCCTACGTACATAGGCGTGCTCTGCTCGTTGGTGGGTACCAAAAGGTCTTTGGCAATCCCCCAGTCTACAAAAGCACCAAATGTAGTTGTTTCTTTTACTTTTAAACAAGCAAATTCGCCAACCGTAGCAAACGGTTCTAATGTGGTGGAGATAATGCGGTTATCGCTGTCGTGATACACAAAAACGTTGATAAAATCGCCTACCAATGTTCCTTTCGGGATATATTTTAGAGGGAGAAGAATCTCTTGCGTACGTTGCTCGTCAGACAGATAAAGTCCAAATTCTACTTCCTTTATTACTTCAAGTTCGTTGTATTCGCCTACGTAAATCATGTTTCTAGTTAATAGTTAACAGTCGAGAGTTAATAGTTGGTCTATTAAGCTGTGTCTTGAATCTTGCTACTTTTGTCTTGCTGCTATCAAACAATATCGTCCAGCGCGCCAGCTTCATTTGGGTATGGAAGAAAAACGAAATTGACAAAGTCACTATCCAACACAAACAAACAACAATATTCTTCAGGATCTTTGAAAACGCCTTCAAATTCGGTCAACGATTCAATAAGGCCACGCTGAGCAAATTCGTCAGAAAATGAAATATAGTAATTCCATTTTAAACCTTGCGATTTTGCATATAGTTGAGTCGCCCATTTGATGTCTATTTTACAAATGGGAAAAATTGGGAACTGCGAAATTTTCCGCGCACGCATCTGATAAGAGGCTTCTTTGAGCGAATCAGATACTTTTACAAAATCGGAAGTGATGCTTCCTAGATACTTGGGGTTTAATTCTGGGTCGTTTGAATCTTCCATTTACTTATTTTTGCACGGACATTTAATCCGCTGTTGCTCCTAAAGTTGAAGCAAAGGCTGCAAATTTAATGATTTTATTTGCGGTATCTTTTGTAGGATTCTAAAATGATTAAATTTGGTTTTTATCAAATACAGAAATAAAAATGTGTAAGATTATCTTAGCTATTATTGGATGTTATATGTAACGTTTATGCTATTAACCGAAGATTTGGAACCAATCCTTACTCAGTTAAACGAAAAAGAAATTAGTTTCTACGAATATGGAAACAAGTCTTTCGACAACGAAGTATTACTGTAGCTAGAAACCTATATGAAATTAAAGCTTGAAGTTTCTGTAAACAACGATTAACATTTAAGCTAAAATCAGCCTATTGGGTAGAAGTACCAAGCGTTCTGATCATGCCATGATTACAGTCGAAATGGTTTTTCCTTGCATCAAGCCAGAACAGATTAAATCGCTCAAAATAAGAAATTCAATACTGCTTGCCACTATCCAGCGACAGACAAATATTCTGAATCTGAATATCGGAGAAGGCAAAAAACAAACGATGATATTCGAAAGAGGAAAAGAGACTATTGAGTTGAATTTCTAAACAATCGGTATTTGTATTCCTCCTTTTTTAGCTTTTGTCCGAGAATTGCATGATAGACTGTGATTTATCGAAAACTATTCCCAAAACTAAAGAGTAAACCACTGTTAGAAAACAAATGCTATCAATAACGTTGTGAAACTGAACAATTAACTACTTATTTGTTTACCAAAAGCAGAGCTGTTAAATGTAAACTTATAACCTTGAACAATCTATTTCCCATTTTCCTAAAACTCGAAGAACTACAAACGCTCGTTGTGGGCGGTGGTGCAGTGGGAATCGAAAAACTGGGAGCAATCTTGGCCAATTCGCCTCATGCAAATGTAACAGTAGTGGCGCCAGAAATAAGACCAGAAATAGTAGAACTGACTCAGAATCATGCCAATGTAAAACTAGTTTACAAATCATTTGACGAAATCGATCTTGAAGGCAAAGACATCGTAGTAGCTGCTACTTGCATCAAAGAAGTAAATGCACAAGTAAAACAAGCCGCCAAGCAAAAAAAAGTATTGGCCAACATTGCCGACACCCCCGACCTTTGCGACTTTTATCTTGGATCAATCGTACAAAAAGGCGATTTAAAAATTGCGATTTCGACCAATGGAAAATCGCCCACTTTGGCCAAAAGATTAAGGGAAATGTTTAGCGAAATAATCCCAGAAGGAACACAAAATCTACTCGACAACCTGAAAATCGTACGTGATTCACTCAAGGGAGATTTTGAATATAAAGTGAACAAACTGAACGAAATCACGACAGTGATGCGAAACAAAGAAGGCAAAACAGAATGATTGAAGAATACCTATTCCTTCAAACTCCTGAAATTCAAGACAAAATTCTGGTTTTGCGTAGCATTATTTTAAAAGCTTCCTCCGAAATCGAAGAAACGCTGAAATTCAAAACGGCTTTTTATGTTTACAAAGGCATGTTTTGTTATTTTTCGGTCGAGGCAAAATCAAAACGACTGTACATTGGTTTTTGCGATGGACATTTGATGGCTGATCCTAAACAAGATATGGTGAGCGATGGTAACAAACAAATCAGAAAACTATTTGTGGATAAAATTGATTCTTCACTAATTAGTACTCTTGATGAACTATTGAAAGAAGCGATTTGGGTAAAAGACATTTTAAAATCAGGCAAAAAGTCGAGTGTTCAATCGAAAAAAAGACGAATATTGTAATTGCAGACAAAAACTATCTTATGAATAGCAGACTATTAGGAGTCATCATTAATATAACATTTTCATTATCAGCATTTTCACAGCCTATTGAATCGTTTTTCGAAGCTTGTAAGCCTCGTTTCGAGCGTACGTATTTTGTTCCTCCAATACAGGTATGTGAGAAAATGCTCAAAGCTAACGACAAAAGTGCGGAGGGATATTTTTGTATGGGAAAAGCGCTGTATGGCAAACAGATGTATGATAGTGCTTTAGTGAAATTGGATAAGGCCATTCAGATAAATGCGGCTTTTACAGAAGCATTGGTAGTGCGAGGTTATGTGCGTGCAGTGGCTGGGAAATACCCAAATGCTTTGGAAGATTTCAACAAAGTAGTGCGCATGACACCTGGCGATTCGAATGTAAATTTTTTCAAAGGATATGTTCATTTTGTCAATAAACGTTTCAAAGAAGCGGTGGTAGAGTTTGATTTAGCTACCAAAGTAAATCCAAATGACGAAGATGCTTATGTGGAAAAAGGCGAATCGAAAAGCTTTTTGAAAGATTTCCCTAACGCAATCAAAGACTTAACAGCCGCAATCACCAAACTTCCAACGGCATCAAGACTTTACAACGCCCGTGGTCATGTGAAATACAAAATGAGGGATTTTGTGGGCGCAAATCTTGATTATACCAAAGCGATAGACATGGCAGAAGCGGATACTAGAGCTGATTTGTATGAATATCTGAATAATAGAGGGAATTCGAAAAGTGAAGCAGGTGATAACAAAGGATCAATCGAAGATTTGACAAAAGCCATTGAATTAGAGCCGAATAATCCAAAAGCATACAACAATCGTGGAGTAGCTAAAACGATCACGGAAGATTTCAAAGGAGCTTATGAAGACTATAATAAAGTGACCGAACTGACTCCTAAAGAACCTTCGGCATTCTACAATCGTGGCCAAATCAGAATGGAATTGAAAGATTTCAGAGGCGCAATGGATGACTTTTCGGTAGCCATTCGTACCAATACCAAAGATGCTGCTGCATTTTACTACAGAGCCCAGTGTAAATTGAAATTAAAGAACAAACAGTCTGCCTGTGATGATTTCCGTTCTGCGTTGCATTTTGGGATGAAGGAGGCGGAAGTCGACATCAAAAAATTGTGTAAATAATCTGATCCTCGACCCGAGCAAACTATGCAACTCTATTTTCGTGAATTGGGCGAAGGACAACCATTAATTGTTCTTCATGGTCTTTTTGGTTCCTGCGACAATTGGTTGACAGTCTCGAAACCATTGGCCGAAAAATACAAAGTTTACCTAATCGACCAACGAAACCATGGACGCTCGCCACATGATGAAGTTCATAATTACGAAGCGATGGCAAATGATTTACTCGATTTTTTTTCCCAACACAACATCGAAAAACTAATCGTCTTAGGCCATTCGATGGGCGGAAAAACAGCTATGCATCTGGCTTTGAATCATCCTGAAAGTGTAGAAAAATTAATTGTGGTCGACATCTCGCCACGATATTATACGCCTCATCATCAAGATGTTATTGCAGGAATTCGATCTATCAATCTTGCTACGTTGACATCAAGAGACGAGGCAGATAAAATTATGTCAGAACATTTGCCAGAACTTGGGGTCAGGCAGTTTTTACTTAAAAACCTTTACCGTAACGAAGCAGGTGGTTTTGCTTGGCGCATGAATTTTGAAGGAATCGTAAGCCAAATTGAAAATATTGGGCAAGAAAGCACTGGCATTTCGTTCAAAAAACCAACGTTATTTCTGAATGGAAGCAATTCAAAATATATTCAAGCAAAAGATCAAGAGCTTATTTTGAATTTGTTTCCAAATGCCAAACTACACACAGTAGAGGGGGCAGGACATTGGGTACAAGCCGAAAAACCAACTCAATTTGTAGACGAAGTACTTTCGTTTTTGGCCTAAAATAGAACTAGCTTTCGATGAAGCAACATTTCGATCGAATAAAAATCACCTTTATATCCTTTGTTTCTCAGGGCATTAGCCCTCAAAAACTAAGTTTAGCCATCGCATTTGGCATATTTATTGGTATCATCCCGTTCCTTGGTGTTACCACCTTTTTGTGTACCGTTTTTGCCTTAGCGTTTCAGCTCAATATGCCTATCATTCAGGCTGTTCACTATCTGTTCTCGCCACTTCAGTTCCTTCTTTATATTCCTTTTATGAAAGCAGGAGCGTGGCTTGCAGGCATTCCTTTTCATTATACTTTGCCTGAAATCAAAGAATTATTTAGTCAAGATTTTTTTGGAACGGTAATGTTTTTTCTTGAAATCAATATTTATGCGGTCTTGTTTTGGCTCTTGGCAAGTCCTTTTTTGTTTGGACTTCCGTATTTTGTCTCGCTATTTGTCACGAAACGAATAGAAAGTAAAAAGGCAAAAATCTAAATTAAGACCTAATTTTGACCCAAATGAACAGGCAATGATTGATGCAAAAAACATCACCAAACAATATGGCACTCTTCAAGTTTTGAAGGGTGTGAGCGTTTCGATTGCTAAAGGAGAATTTGTGTCAATCGTAGGAGCATCTGGTGCTGGCAAATCGACACTTTTGCATATCTTGGGCACTTTGGACATGAGCGATTCAGGTACTTTGTCTATAGACATGCAAGAACCCAACAAAATGAAATCGAACCAATTGGCCGCTTTTCGGAATACTCAGTTTGGTTTCGTTTTCCAATTTCATAACCTATTACCCGAATTTACCGCACTAGAAAATGTGTGTTTACCAGGCTTAATAGGCAATCGACCTCAAAAAGAAGTAGAAGAACAAGCCCTGAATTGGCTAAAAAAATTTGGATTAGACGAACGTAAAAATCATAAACCATCCGAACTTTCAGGTGGCGAACAACAACGCGTTTCGGTTGCCAGAGCATTGATTAACAACCCGAAAATCATTTTCGCGGACGAGCCAACGGGGAATTTGGACACTAATAATGCACAACAAATGCATGAATTATTTCTTGAATTAAATAAAGAAATGGGAATCACATTTGTAGTCGTGACGCATAATCCCGAATTTGCCAACATGGCGCATCGCAAGATCGAAATGAAAGGCGGACTGATACTAAATGAATAGTTCCTTGAACCAAACCTTCCATAACTTTGTATTTTGAACAATAACTTTAAACAAAAATGAAAAAGTTCTTAATTCCAGTTTTAGCTTTTATCATCATGTCGTTCACGCTTTCGGGCGACACGCCTTGGACTGCCGACCAATTGTACGATCCTACGAAATTGGCTGCAGTGATCAAAGATCCAAAGGCTAAAAAGCCAGTAATTATTAATACTGGCACGATGCGTAATATAAAAGGCGCCATCAAATACGGGCCAGTTTCCGACTACAAAGGAATGGACGACTTTGTGGCAGGTGTGACCAAAATAGACAAAACCAAAGAAATCGTGATCTACTGCGGATGTTGCAAACT
>JAYVIX010000175.1:0-14240 GCA_043769845.1 Cytophagales bacterium | reverse complement strand
CATTGTTAAAAATCTGTTAAATCATTTTGGGCTTTTTGCAGTGAAAAAGTATCGTTTGGTTAAAATCTTTTATTTATTGTTTTCTCTTTTTAATAACTGTTAAATGAAAAAAAATATATTTAATTTGTTTCAAATTGTCTTTTTAGGCTTGGTTATAACTAGTGGTAATGTTGTTGCCCAATGTGGCTCTGAGCCAATAACGATTACTCCGTGGTGCGAAAACACGTATGCGAAATGGAGCTTTAATAATCCAACACCTAATTCCACTTATTATTGGTATAACTATCAACAGGGTCCTTTTGCGGCAGGCGATTTTTATGCAGATGGTCGTTTGAAAACTCCTGGAACACGTTCAGTTGTATTATATGATTCCGTTACCACCCCAAATTACACCACTCAATTCAGGCTTACCACTGCCGCAATTCCGAGCAACTTAATAAATTTAACTTATATAAAGAAGATTTCTTATGGCATAAGCACTTTAATTATACCTTCTACTGCTCCTGTCTTTAGTCCTACACCACAACTTGGGACATTTAACATGAATTTCACAACTACAAGTCCTATTCGTTTTAATTCTGTTCGCGTACCCGTAAGGTTAAATACAATTGGGAAACAATATAAAATTCAGATACAATTTGGATCTACTTCTGGTCAAGGCTCTGCGATTTATTCATTTTCTACTGTAGATGCCACTTTGATTAACGGTAACAATTATTTTATTGAAATCCCCATTAATTATGATTTAAACACTATTGGTTCTCAAACTTTGGTTATCAATACAAATCCTACTGGTGGCTCTGGGGCTCAAGTGGATGGTTTGTTATACAGCACATCTCAGTTTTTAGGACCTATTATTAATGGTCCAGTTACTATACCTTCTAATGCAGCTGCTACTGGTGTTTCTGGTGGTTTTTCGGTGATATACGATTGGAAATATACCCAAACATGTGCCCCTCAATTATCGGGGGAGTCACAAAAAACATCTGCTGGATGTTGTGTTGTTCCAGCAAGTGCTACTACTTCTTACACTGTTAGTTCTTCAGTTGCTTCAATTGTAAATAATGGTGCAACCAATGCTACCATTAGTGTGGGTGGAAACAGAAATGTAGCAAATTACTTTGGATGGTATTTGAATGGAGTATTACAATCTTCTTTGAGTGGATTTAGTAAAACATTGATTGTAACAAATAAAGTAGGTATTTGGGAGGTGAGGGAAGTAGGAATATCTAGTGATCTTTCAAATTCTAGTTGTTATGCAACTGACAAGGTGGTCATAGAGGATAAGAAAATATTTTTAACGACTGTTTCATCGCCTACTACAAAATGTCTCGGAGACCAATGGAAGTTTTCTGGCACTGGTTCATCCAACTTAACTTGGAGCTCTGGTGCAGGAATAGTAAATCCTACTTCTGGTCCTAATACAACTTTTACAGCCGCTTCTACAGGAAATGCTACCATCACTTTAACAGGCCAAGTGACCAATTCTAATCTTGTATTAAATGGCGATTTTACTAGCGGAGCAAGTAGTTTTACGGTTGATGCTTCTTTAACGAATGCTAGTCCAGGTTTGCCAACTGCAAGTGACGGTTCTTGGAGTGTAGTAAATACGACCAGTAATAACCCTGATTGGAATTACAATGCTCAATTTGGTGGATCTTATTTGACTGGAACTGGAAATTTTCTCATCGTTAATGGACCTACAAATGCTACAAGTAAACCATTGATTTGGGGGCAAAAAATAATATCTGGAATCACTACAGGGAATCTTTACAACTTTTCTTTCGATTTTACTTCACTTACTTACATGATTTCAGATTACGCTAATAATTTGAATTATACCTGGGATCCTTCTACTGCCCTTCCAACATCTACAAAATTCAAAGATATTTATTTGGATGTTTTGGTAAATGGAGTTTCTGTTGGAACAGTGAATACTGATTTTGCAATCAATAAATTCGGATCAGTTCATAATTGGAAAAATTACTCTTTCCCTTGGACAGCCAATTCCTCTCAAGCAAGTCTTGAAATACGATTATTAACTCCCAATTCATCTTCTCCATCATTGCCAGATGGTAGAGGTTATGACTTTGTGATTGATAATATCGCTTTTGGAGGCATTTCAAATCAAACTGATGTGATTACAGTGGGGCCTATTACAGATTGTTCTACCATTTCAGCCTCATCTAGTGCATGCCAAAACGATAGTTTAGCTACATTGACTGCCACACTAACAGGTGGATTAGTGTTTGATCACTGGGAACAGCCATTAGGAACTACTGTAGGTGTTTCAAATCCTCTTACAGTGATTACAAAAACTGCAAAAACATACAGAGCCTTTGGTTTTTTGGCATCTGGAAATGTATTAGATAACGGAGATTTTGAAAATGGAAATACTGGTTTTAGTTCGCCATATGCCTATGCTGGATCAAATCCTGCCACAAGAGGATATACTATTGCCACTAATACTAGTGCTGGAAATGGATCTTGGCAGAATATAACCCAAGCTCCAGGGCAATCCACAATCTCAAGACGGTTTGTAGCAGATGTTCAAAATACGTTAAACGACCCTATTGTAAATTGGACTTTTTCTGCAAATCAAAACGATAAATTTGCTTTTACAGGCTATGTTGCTACTCAGCATAATATTTTTAGCAGCACAATTCCAGTACCAGATACGCTAAATTCTGGTCACCCTGCCAAAATAGGGGTCTTTATCAATAACGTTCTTGTGGCTAAAGCTTATACAGGCATTACTCAAAATTGGGTAAAAATGACTGCTACATGGGTTGCGCCTACTGCTGGTACCAATACTTACACATTAGAAGTAAGAAATCTTCAGTCTGGGCTTAGCAATAATTTTGGAAATGATTTAGTGTTAGATGGTTTCGTATTAGCGCCAGGATTTGGATCATTAAAATTTGCAGATGCAACAACTCCTGTTTGCGACCCTTGTTTAAATAATATAGCCAAATCTAAGGATACTACTTTTTGCCTAAATACTGCAAATGTAAGTCTTACACCAAGTTCAGGCGATTTAGCAGGTGTACAATATAATTGGTATGCAACTTCATCTAGTACTCCCATTTTAGGTACCACAATTGGAAGTGGGCAAACTACATTAGATGTTTCTGGTATTACTGCGAATGGTGCTGGAAACAAAATTGTTTACTATTCTAAAAGTGCAAAGGGAAGCGGAATGATTTATCCAAAATCATCTGCACAAAATACTTTTTTTGATCAAGCTTGCGGTGATAATACTGGCACATTTAATAATCAACTTACGGCATTAAATGTATTGAAAGTACTTGAAATTGATACTGTTTCTGTAAATGTTAAGTCTTCTATATTCAATCTTAATGATTCTCAGTCTGGGACAGTTACTGTAAGCATATGGGGCGAAAAAACGGGAGGAGGAGTTGATGCTGCAAATGTGGTAGGTACCTATTCTGCTCCTTTTTCTAGAACAAGAACGACAGCTAGTCAGGATGTTTACATAGCTTTGAAAATCCCAGTAAATAAAATTTTAACAAATACAGGCAGGTATTTTATAGGGCCATCTTCGGTTACCAGAACAGGACAGGGAAATGTCAATGTTTGTGCTGGAGCAAGTGAGACTTATCCTAAATCGGATAATATTGATGGCTCATATCTTCAACTTGGAGGCACTGGCACTCCTAACAACACTACTATTGATAGCAAACAGGGCTATATTTTTGATATAAAATTTAGTGTACCAGCACCTAAATGTCCAAGAATACCAGTAACTCTTACACCACTTTGTCCATGTGCGAAGCCTACTGCTGTTAATATAAGTCCAAATGTCACTTTTGTTGATATATGCGCAGGAACAAATGCAACAGCTTTGACAGGAACATTCAACGCATCAGCCGATCCTATTCAAACAGGGGGGCTGATGAAATATGTGTGGTATAAAAAAGGTGGAGCGGTTGGTGCGTTTACAGATGTCAACCTTGTTCCTGCCGCCAATGCGACAAATGTTGCAGTAGGGAACTTGACTCCCACCCCGACCAATCTTACTGCAACAGAAACATGGGTGTTGCGAGTGGAAGATTTCAAGACCGCAACCAATTCTAGCTGTTACACAGAAGACACACTTCAGATTAGGGTGAAAGCAATTCCTACTTTTACTACTAATCAACCAAATGCTCAATGTGGAGGTACGGTTGATCTTGCAAATACAGTAAAATCGTTATTGCCTACTGGAGCTACATTAGCCTATTATAAAGATACAACAGCAACAGCACTTACTTCAAGTGTAGTAAGTGTTTCAGGAACATATTATGTAAAGGCTACGACTGCGACTGGTTCTTGTTCTAGTAAATACAAAACAGGCACAATTAATGTCACTATAAACTCTACACCAACATTTACAATTGCTAATCCAGCAAGTCAATGTGCTGGGAATATTGATTTGTCTGGGAAAGTTTCCTCTTTAAATCCTACAACTGCAGTATTAAATTATCGCAGTGATAGTACTGCTACTGGAACAGATATTACGTCTACTGTTACAACAACTGGCACCTACTATGTTAGAGCAGCGGCCAATGGTTGCTCTAGTAAATACAAAGACGGTAAGTTTACGGTTGTTATCGACAAGAAGCCAAGTATAACTACTACGGCACCTTCTGCAGTTTGCGCACCATCAACAGTTAGTATCACAGGGGCATGGACGGATGCAAACTCGACCAATCCGACAGTGACCTATTATCAAGGAGCTACTTCGACAGGCGGAACATTGATTACTGCGACAGCAGCAGCAGCGATCAGTGCGAGTGGTACCTATTCGGTAAAGGGTGTGAATGGTACATGTAGTGACGAGAAGACAGTTGCCGTTACCATTAATTCTGCCCCTTCGACCCCTACATTCAGGCTTGACCCTAATAAGACTTCTTTTTGTGTAGGAGATGTGTATGAATTAACAGCTGAAAGCACGCTTGGTTCCACTTTCAAATGGGATAATGCAAGTACCACAGCGAAAATAACTGGCAATTCAGCTTCGGGTACATATACTTATGAGGTGGTGGCGACATTAAATGGTTGTTCATCTGCAAAAGGCACTCAAGGCATTACAGTGAATGTATTGCCGACAGTTGCGTCAGTTGTGGCCTCTAAGCCAAAGTTTTGTTCGGGAGGAACAGATAAAACTCAGGTGACCTTAACGTTCACAGGTGCTCCTACTTTTGAATTCACGTATAACGGTACAGGTACTCCAACTAGCACTGGTAATGTTTCCAAAACGAGTACTAATACCACCTATCCATTTGATGTCACTACAGCAGAAACATTTAAAGTGATAGCATTGAAAGATGGAAATGGATGTGTGGCTACCGCACTAACACCATCAGAATCAACCTCATTCTTTGAAAATCCAGAGATTGACACTGTTATGTACAAATGTGATCCTACAAATAGTGCAGTGACAGGATTTAGGTATCAAATCATTTTCAAAGGTAAAAAAGGAGATGTTTCGACTTACAAAATTGATGCAACTGATTTTACGACCAATGCCGTGATTGCAAGTCAAGCATTTGTAGGCAATACTTGGACAAGTAATTATATAGATGAAAATGTATTTGTAAATCTTGATTTTTATGATGTTAATAAGTGTGCTACTATTAAGAAGCCAAAATTAAATAAGTCTTGTTCATGTCCTGAAAAAATAGATTTAGCTTTTGCTTCAGGAGCATCAACTGGTAGCATATGCGAGCAGGGAGATAGCACCAGTATAAAGTTGACAATAGTTCCTACGGCAAACGGAAGTGGTGCAGTATTGGCAGACTTTAAATATAAACTAGTAGGCCCAGATAACACAACAATCCTTGCAACAGAAGCTACCCCACAACCAATTCGTGTAAATAAGGCAGGTAAGTATGTAATAACCGATTTTACAGGAAAATGTACAGGTACAAATGACGATTTGGATGTACTCAATTACACAAGCCCAATAGCTGGGATTACAGCTTCTGATGCTGATTTTTGCTTGAACGGTACAGATAAAGGAGAAGTACAACTACAGGTCACTACCCAATCGAAACCTGATTATACATTTGTAGTAAGTCGTACCGCAATGACAGACACTACGATCTCATTAGTTGGTGTTACCTCAGCAACATTTAAGACAAACAAAGCAGTTACTTACACCATCAAAAGTGTAAAAGACGGAAATACGTGTACTGCTATTCCCAAGAATGGGAGTGCAGTAATGAAAGGAATTATACCGCCAGTAGGCAAGATTACCTCTCCAGCTAGTACGCCTACTTCGTATCGCGACAATGATTTCGGATTAACTGCTGATGCACTTACTGCAGACTATAGAGGTCAATGGTTGGCCGATTCGGTGGGTGTTTTAATAGGAGACACCACCACCAATACTGTTGGATTGAGAATACCATCATTTGACAATACAAAAACGATTCAGTGGGTTGTTAGAGACGTTAATCGTGTATGTCCTAAAGATGTACAGACGGTAGTGATTACCAGAAAGGATTTTACAGTAGCCGATATCGAGCCGAACAAAAATGTGTGTATTGTCCCAACTACCAACTTTACATTGAAAGGCAATCCGTTTACAGCTGCCACAGAGACTGCTTCGTGGAGTGTAAAATCAGGTAACGCATCTGTTTTGAAGGACCCTTCTGATAATTCAAAAGCAACATTTGTACCAACTGGTGGTGCTGGAGAGTATGAATTTTATTATGCTATATTTAATTCTTCGCTTAATAAAACAACCAAGGACTCCATAAAAGTAAGAGTAGACGCAGAATCAGTAGTTCCTACTATTTCACTTTTGACAGGTCCTTATGATACTGCACCAAAAGCCTACAAGATATGTGCGAAAGACTATACTCTACCAGGAGTTGCATCAACACAAGGCACATTGTCTCGCAATTGGTGGGAAAAAGTGACAGGAACTGGAGACATTACTCCGAGTGATTCGGTTGCTACCCCAACACTCAAATCTATCTCAGGATTGGTAGAATTGAAGTACATGCAGAAAAATGGAGTTTGCCCTGCGAAGGACATGCCTTTCTTCGTTGACAAAGTGGGAGATATTAGTGTTCCTAAAATCACCATCACCGGAGGAAAGCTGACAGATTTAGCAAGCAAGCAATACAACAATGATTCAGTCACGGCATTGATTCCAGCCGATACACTTTGTTTTGGTGGTACTTATACCATCACAGGTACAAAATTGCCTACTGAAACAGGGGCTTGGTCAGTACTTTCAGGAACCAGTGTTGGGTTGACGAGTGATTTAACGACACAAAGTCAATCGCTTACCATAAATCCAGCATCGGCAATACCAACTAAATTGAAGTGGTCTATTACCAATGGCATTTGCCCGAATCCAAATACAATAGAAGTTAATTTGGTAGTTCATAACATTCCAACCCAGCCAATTGTAGTCGGCAACCCAATTTGTGAAGGGATTGATTCACTGTTTAAACTATCTACTTCAAGTACTTCAACACTTCCAGTTACCTACAATTGGTCAGCAGGAACAGATGGAGCATTTAGAGTTGGTACAGCAGCAACGGGTACAGGAATGAAATACAAGTTTTCAAGTGACGCAACGGGTTCTATTACTTCAGGAACATTTGATGTAACAGCAATGAATCGTTGTGGATCTGCTACGAAATTCCCATTGACTGTTCCTATCAAACTTGCCCCAAGAAAATTCAATGTAGGAGACACAATCAATGGGCCAAAAACATTCTGCGCCACAAGTACAGGAGTAAAGTATAAGTTAAACAGGTTACAACCGAACACTACTGAATATGTTTGGAGATGGAATAGCGATGTACTAGCGGATAATGATACTTCTACGCTAGTGATTGGTAAATGGGCCACAGATGCAAACAGCACAGCAACAGTTACAGTCGAAATTAGAAATCAATGTTCTGCAACAGGAATTCCACAACTGTTTTCTCAACCTTTGTCTGTGACCATTACCAAACTAGAGCCATTGGGAGTTACCATAACGAGTAACTATTTGGATAGCATCTTCTGTGTACCTCAAACGCAATTAGAGTTTACTGCAACAGCTGTTACCAATCTTTTGAATCTTGCTCCAAAGTATAAGTTCAAAATCAATGGCGATGGATCGACTACTCCTGTAGCAAGTACGACCAATGTTTTCAAGCCTGCGATAGGTGCAATCAATGACAATGATATTGTAAGTGTTGATATTAACGTGGAAGATGATAAACAATGTCTAGTTACCTTCTCAAACTCTGATGACATTCTGATGCAAGGATTTAATTTCCCTGATTCTACCATCAACATGCCACAAGTGCTTAAGATTTGTGAAGACGGCAAGCCAATTGTATTGCATGTGATCAGGACTAAAAATAGTCGCAAAAAATTCAACGATAATAGTATCTCATGGTACAAGGATGGTAAGTTCGTAGGAACATTCACGACAATAGATACGGTCTATAAACTCAACTTATCTTCACCATCCGAAACAGGGGTTTATTCAGTAAGAATGGCACGTCATGTATGTGCAGATTCAAGCAGAGAAACAGCGGCAAACAGAGTGGTGATTTATGAGAAACCACAATTCTCGTTCAATATTGATCCATTGGTGATTATTTACCAAGAAGGAATCGTAGTGCCGATGCCAGTAAGTATTGTTGCTCCTACAATGGCAGACAGTAAGTACATCTATTCGTACCGCGATGCCGATGGCGATACCACATGGTTGCGCAATCCAGATGATTCAGTGGCTTTGATCGTACCAAAACGCGAGCAAAAAGAGTGGTATTATACCTTGAAAGTAACCAATGGAGATCCAGCAATTCCATCATCAGTATGTGAGACATCACGTTCGTTGCGAGTAATTAACTCATTGCCACTCACCATTCCAAATGCCTTCAGTCCAAATGGAGATGGCGTGAATGATACATGGGTAGTGAATGGTTTGAACAGATATACCAGCGTAAAAGTGAGCGTATTCAACCGTTGGGGAAATAGAGTATTTTACGACAACTCTGGCTACAAAGAACCATGGGATGGAAATATCAACGGAGTTCCTTTGGCTACAGGTACGTATTATGCAATCCTTGAACTTTCAGGAAGTCCAGATAATACCGACACCAACGAAACTCGCTCACTTACAATTGTGAGGTAATCTAAAAAAAATCTCTAGAAGAAAAACGGAATTGTCTTTTGGGCAATTCCGTTTTTCTTTTTACCAACAGCCTAAACCAGAATTTAAAAGCGGAAACTAATTCTAAATTCGATAATTTTGCTTTGTTAATCGTATTCCGTTTTTCTGATGCTTGCTTATTACCTTGCGCTGCCTTTTATCTACCTCTTGGCAGCATTGCCATTTAGGGCTTTGTATGCCGTTTCTGATTTTTTGTTTTTGATTATCTACCATGTGATTGGCTACCGAAGAGGTGTAGTAGAAGAAAATTTACGCAACTCGTTTCCACATAAATCAGAGGCAGAAATCAAAGAAATAGCTAAAAAATACTTCAAGTATATGTGCGATCTTATTTTAGAATCGCTCAAAAAAATAAACATCAATGAAAAAGTAGCGGTTGAAAGATGTCGTATGTCTGACACATCCGTTTTGGATCGGCTGAGAGCCGAAAACAAAAGTGTGATCATCCTAATGGGGCATTATGGCAATTGGGAATGGGCTGGTTCTTCATTCACACTTTCTACCAATTATCAATTATATGTAGTTTATAAAACACTGACAAATAAATACTTCGAAAATCTAATGTGCCGAACGCGTACGATGTTTGGTACACGACTCATTAAGATGGAGAATACCTTGAAAGACATTCTCAATAACAAAAACAATCCCTCAGCCTACGCTTTCATTGCCGACCAAACGCCAATGCCCCAACACGCCTATTGGACAAATTTTCTAAACCAAGAAACTCCGCTTTTTACTGGTGCAGAGAAAATTGCCAAAAAGCTGAATTTTCCAGTCGTGTTTGTCAACATTGTCAGAGAAAAAAGAGGGTTTTATACCATTCACGAAGAATTGCTTTTTGAAAATCCGAAAGACACCAAAGACAACGAAATTACCGAAACGTACATCAAACGTCTGGAACAAGAAATAAACAAGATGCCCGAAACGTGGTTATGGTCACATAGACGATGGAAACATAAACGACCTTAGGCAGTTATTATCGAGTAGTGAACGATCAGAATTAATACTATGTTGCTAGCTTAATTTAGAATCATTTAGTCAACTTAACGTTTAGAATTAAATACAAATAATGCGTTTAGGTAAAGAATTAATATTGGCTACAAAGGAATTTGCGAAAGAGAATCGTAGATTGAGCTGGTGGTATGCGCTTTCTACATTGGCCATTCTGATCGCCAGTTTGTCGCTCACGTTTTGGAACGTCAACCTTTTAGCGAAACTCGGGTTTAGTGTACTTTCGGGTTTAGTGTTGATACGTATGTTTGTGATATTTCACGATCATCAACACCATGCGATCCTCAACAACTCGCCAACGGCCGATTTTATCATGAAAGCCTTTGGGATTTACATTCTCTCTCCTTCTAGTATTTGGAAGCGTTCGCATGATTTTCATCACAAGCATAATGCAAAATTACACGTATCAGACATTGGTTCGTTTCCCACCATTACGTTAGATCAATACCAAGCATTGGGCAAAAAAGACAAGTTTTTGTACATGGCACTACGACACCCGATCAATATTATGTTGGGTTATTTATCCATATTCATGTTTTCTTTTTGTATCAATTCGATTGTCAAAAGCCCCAAAAAGCACTTGGATTGCGGTCTTGCACTTATTATTCATTTTGGTTTTGGCACATTTTTAGTTTTAAACGGTGGCATTCAAGCTTTGCTGCTAACACTTGTTTTGCCTCATTTTATTGCTTGTATGCTGGGTTCGTATCTTTTTTATGTACAGCACAATTTCCCAGAAGCTTCTTTTAAACTGCAATCCGACTGGAATTACGAATATGCAGCGATGAGTTCGACTAGTTATTTCAAGATGAATAAATTAATGCGCTGGTTTACAGGCGATATTGGTTTTCATCATGTGCATCATTTGAATTCTCGTATTCCGTTTTACAGACTCGAAGAAACCATGAAGGCAATGCCCGAATTGCAACACGTATACAAAACCAGCTTTCACCCACGTGACATTGCCAAAAGTTTACGTCTAAAAGTCTGGGATCCAATTTCAGATCGAATGATTGGTCTTATTGAAATGAAAAATAATTCACATAAAAAGAGCATTCGAAAGGAGCCTAATTTGTATTAGTACTTTTTATTCTGTGTCTTCATTTCTGGACCGTTTGGATGTATTCAGTGTTCAAAAAGAGATAAACGTTTTCTAAATCAAATCGAAATTGCAGCCTCTAGCCGAACGAATGCGTCCACACACGCTTGATGATTTTGTGGGCCAGCCTCACTTGACAGGCGAAAAAGGCGTGATTCGCAAAATGCTTTCCAAGGGAAGTGTACCATCTATTCTTTTATGGGGCCCTCCAGGTGTAGGAAAAACCACTCTGGCTCAGCTTATTGCCGAAGGTTTGAATATGCCATTTTACACCCTAAGTGCGATCAGTGCGGGTGTGAAAGAAGTGCGCGAGATCATCGAAAAAGCAAAATATAACAGCCGCACTCTTCTTTTTATTGACGAAATTCATCGGTTCAATAAATCTCAACAAGATGCGTTGTTGGGTGCGGTCGAAAAAGGAATTATCACGTTGGTAGGAGCTACTACCGAAAATCCTTCTTTTGAAGTGGTTTCTGCCTTGCTATCGCGTTGCCAGGTCTATGTATTGAATTCGCTTGACGAACATTATCTAAAGTTGATGATTGATCGGGCTTTGGAAAAAGACGAATTTCTGATTGGTAAAAAGCTCGAAATAAAAGAATACAATGCTTTTTTTGCCCTTTCAGGAGGCGATGGACGCAAACTTCTAAATTTACTTGAATTGGTTGCCAATTCGGTAGAAAACCAAACGACCCTGACAGACGAAATGGTGACCGATGTGGTGCAACGCAACATTGCAATCTATGATAAAAACGGAGAACAGCATTACGATGTTATTTCAGCTTTTATAAAATCAATCAGAGGCAGCGACCCCAATGCGGCACTTTATTGGCTCGCTCGAATGATCGAAGGGGGAGAAGATGTCTCGTTTATCGCTCGTAGGTTACTTATTCTTTCGAGCGAAGACATTGGAAATGCCAATCCCAATGCACTTCTGATTGCCACATCCTGCTTTCAAGCCGTGAATATGATTGGCTATCCCGAATCGGAAATTATTCTTGCACAAACAGTTACCTACTTGGCTACTTCACCCAAAAGCAATGCCTCGTACATGGGCATCAAAAAAGCCAAAAAACTGGTTCAAGAATCCGGATATCAACCAGTGCCGCTGGCATTGCGCAATGCGCCTACTTCGCTCATGAAAAAACAAGGCTATGGCAACGGCTATCTGTATTCGCATGATTTTGAAGGTAATTTTGCTAACCAAGAGTTTATGCCCGAAAAACTAACAGGAACTGTTCTATTCGAACCAGGCAAAAACCCGCGCGAAAACGAGATGCGCGAAAAAATAAAACAACTTTGGGGCAAAAAGTACAAGTATTAATTGGCTTTAAATGTGTATTTAAATCTTTTTTTACCCTTAAGAGAATGGCTTTATTAACAAATGCATAATCAAGTTACATGAATTATTATTCATGTAAAAAATGACTGTTAACCTATTTCCGAGAACGTTGTATAAGTAGATAAGAGTCTGATTGTCACTAACTAATCTGCATTATGAAAACGATCAAAAATAGTAGTTTCAAAATTCTAGCAATGGTAGTGATAGTTTCTAGTTTGCAAAGTTGCGTCACCAGAAGTGTGTCTTGTGTACACGCTCACAAAAACATCAAAAAACTGCATCTCGAACATTGGGTATAATGTTACTTCAAAGGACTTTTTGTGTCCTTTTTCTTTTTGTCGAACTGATCCTGAGAAGCCTTGTCGAAGACCAAACGTCCGTTTACGTCCCATTCTTTCACAACAATAGGTTCGGTTTCGGTATCGTAAGGATCTTTCGGATATTGGGTCAACTTCTTGCGTTTCTTTCGGTCTTCGTAATATTCGGCCCAAAGTCCTATTTGTGCGTTTTCGGCATATTCGCCTTCTTCGGCAATAAGGCCACTTTCATAATAGCGCAAGTATTTGCCCGTTCTGATTCCGTTCTGAACGGGCATTATTTCTTGAATTTTTTTTCGATCTTGATCGTAATACGTAATGATCGATTCGCGCGTCCAGCCTCTGAAGTACTTTGTTTTGTCGACTAATACATCCGTTTTGTCGTATTTTTCCCAACGGCCATGTTTACTGCCCATGTAAAAAATGCCGTCCTCCACAATACTGTAAGTTGTTTTTTTGAGATAAGGCCCATGTAATAATCGGGCATATCGTTTGTCTTTTTCGAGAATAGGCGTATTCATTACCTTTCTCTTTTTCATATTAAACCAATAAGCAACAGGCACATACGGATCAGGTTCTTTCCATACTGGCAGAAAATAGAATAGCTCTACTATTCTCGCTTTCCCTTTGCCCGTCACCACAAAACCTCGCTTGGTTTTTACGCCATAAAATACCTTTTTCGGCAATTTCTTTTCTTTGATCTTGAAATCGCGCCTTTTTTTAGGTAGAAAATCTAGATTGGGAGTAGTATCCTGATATAAACTGGTAATAGGAGCCGTAAAACCTCCATTGGCCGGTGGCTGTTGGGCAAATGCAAAAAGTGATAAAAGTAAAAACGAAACGAATAGAAATCGCATAAAGAAGGTTTGCCAAATAACGCTATAAAAATAGCCAAGATTGTACGGAAAAGAAAACCTGCGCTAATTATTGCAAATTTTCGTTGCTCAATCCATCGCACACAACACACAATCTCCTCTGTTATGTAAGAACTAATCGTGCTGAGAAACAAACAATTACGAAATAGAATAAAAAAATAGGCCATGAAACTTGCGCCAGAATCTTAATTTACTACCTTTGCATTCCTTTTAAGAAAGGCCCAGATGGCGGAATCGGTAGACGCGCTGGTCTCAAACACCCGTGAGTGCAAGCTCATGCCGGTTCGACTCCGGCTCTGGGTACAAGTCGAAACAAAAAGCCCTGATTTTCAGGGCTTTTTGCATTTTATAGTATTTCGATTTGACATCATTTTTAAAAATTACAGATAGTTTAATAAGT
>JAYVIX010000174.1:0-2025 GCA_043769845.1 Cytophagales bacterium | reverse complement strand
GCATAATCAAACTGATTGTGCATAATGGAAAATTGAATGGATAAGCTGTATTCCCACTGTTCGATATTTGAAATGTCGAACCACAGTTAAAGTAGGATTTAAAATCCGCTAATAAAAGGGTCATAGACCCTTCATCCAATCTGTCGTCACACATTGCAAATGTGCGACAGCCTGTTTTCTAAAAGCTTCAAAACAAAAAAACGATAACCTAGGCCCAAGTATTACTAATATGGATAATATCGGCAAAGACACCTGCTGCTGTCACTTCGGCACCAGCACCAGGGCCTTTCACGACCAACTGACGCTCTTTGTAACGTTCTGTGGTGAATGAAATGATATTATCACTACCTGAAAGCGAATAGAATGGATGATTCGCATCAACCGATTGCAAACTGATACTTGCTTTGCCATCTTCCAACTTGGCAATGAAACGAAGTACTTTTCCTTCTTTCTGAGCAGTATTCAATTTGTTTTCGAAGAAGGCGTTTTCATTTTCTAATGAAGTAAAAAATTCATCAATCGTTTTGGCCTTTACAGAACTTTCAGGCAAAATCTGCTCAATTACGATGTCGTTCATTTCCATCGGAAGACCAGTTTCTCGAGATAAAATAAGGATTTTACGAGCAACATCCATACCACTCAAATCGTCACGAGGATCGGGTTCGGTATAGCCTTTTTGCTTGGCTTCCCATACCACGTCTTTGAACTTCACCCCCGATTTGAAATTGTTGAAAATATAGGAAAGTGTCCCCGACAGAATGGCTTCGATTCTGATGATCTGGTCGCCACTGAGCAGCAAATCTTTCAAAGTATTAATCACTGGCAAACCCGCTCCTACATTGGTCTCGTAAAGAAAACTCACGCCACGTTTTCTAGCCGTATTTTGCAATTCTAAATACTGAATGTAGGTACCAGAATTTGCTGTTTTATTAGGTGTTACAACAGAAATTGATTCATCAAGAATACCGTTATAGAACGAAGGAAGCTCTTTACTGGCCGTATTGTCTACAAAAACGCAGTTAGGAAGATTCAACGCTTTCATGGTTTTCACGAATTCAGCTAAATCAGATTTTTGGTTTGAATTTGCTAATTCCTCTTTCCAATTATCAATCGAAATTCCGTTTTCGTTGAATAACATGGTGGCTTGGTTGGCCAAACCTACCACATTCACCACCAATGATTTTTTGTTTTCTAGATACGCAGCTTGCTTATGAATTTGCTCCAACAGAGTAGAACCAATCAGCCCAACACCCACCACGAAAAGATTCATCGTCTTTGTTTCCGAGAGGAAGAAGGAATCGTGTAGGGCATTCATTGCCTTGTTCAAATCTTCTTTGGGTACTACAACCGAAAGATTGTATTCTGAAGAACCTTGTGCGATCGCAACCACATTCACGCCATTACGGCCCAATGCCGAAAACATTCTACCAGAAATACCTGGTGTCAGTTTCATGTTTTCGCCTACAATCGCAATCACCGAAAGTCCTTTTTCGATGATAATCTGATCCAATTTTCCATTCTGAAGCTCGATCATGAACTCATCGTCCAGGATTCTTTTGGCTTCGTCAGCATCCGTTGGGTCTATAGCAAAGCAAATAGAATGTTCGGACGATGCCTGTGTGATCAGAATAATGTTGATACTGTGTTTGGCCAAGGTGTTGAACAGACGACCTGCCACACCTTTCTCGCCTACCATTCCGCTACCTTGCACGTTGAGCAAGGCTACTTCATTGATCGAAGAAAGACCTTTTACTGGATACCCATTTTTGTCGGTTTCCTTGCTTATTAAAGTACCTGCGTGTGTTGGGTTGAAGGTATTTAAAATTTTAATCGGAATATTTTTGGCAAACGCTGGTTGCAAAGTGGGAGGATAAATCACTTTTGCCCCAAAATGCGAAAGCTCCATCGCTTCGATATACGACACTTTTGAAATGGTAAAGGCCTTTTTTACCTTGCGAGGGTCGGCAGTCATCATGCCGTCTACATCTGTCCAAATCTGGATTTCTTGACAATTCAATGCCGATC
>JAYVIX010000173.1:0-10354 GCA_043769845.1 Cytophagales bacterium | reverse complement strand
GTAGAAAAGTGCACTTTAATAGGGCTGATTTTTTCTACTTCTTCTTTTAGCAAGCGTGCCAAAACCGAACCTTTGGGTTCTATTCCTACAATGGCAATTTCACTTTCTTGAAAATTGCTTTCATAGATTTCAAATGCCAATCGACAGATTTTATTCTGTACTTCGGTGGCGTTCAATATTTTGGTTTGGATACTTCCCATTTGAAAAACGATTCCTAAACGATTTAAGCTTCTTTTTTGCTCAAATTAATTTTGACAGAACCAAGATTGAATTCCAAATTTTGATTTTTGTCCGAGAATTCAAAATAGAAAGACTCTACTTTTTTAGGAACTCCATTCAGAAAATCAACGAATAAAATAATGTCGTTCAGAATGCCAAATTTAATATCGAAACTCACTTTATTTGGCGTAAACTTTACTTTGTTTTTCACCAAAACCAAGCAATTCACTTTTCCATTTTTCAGTTTGTCTGCAAAAAACGGAGAGTTGGTCTCGCCAAATTGCCATGTTCCTAGTACATTTTTATGCACATTGGTATTGGCTGTGATGTAAATCGTGCTTGACAATTGAGTATTCAGGATTTGATCAATTCCTCTAACGGTAGTCATCAAAAGAGCCAACTTGTCAGAAGCAGTCGTTAGTTCCGCTTTCTCAATTCCTAAACCCGCCAAATGTTTTTCTTGCGTTCTTCCAATTACATGCCTTAACCAAGTGGTCGATTCGATAGTAAGAACTTCAACACCTAGACTTCCATCGTTGATAGTGCTGATAACTTCTTTAAACTTGGCAGAAATTTGTTTGGCTTTGCTTTCAATTACAAGTTCTGGTTGTAAGTGATTGGGTGAAAACAAGTCATAAAATTCTTTTATATTCTCCATTTTAATGTTGTTTAATGGCGTTGGGAATATTTAAAACGCTTATTTATATACTTTTAGCGTCTTTCCCTCGACCTTTTTTATGCCACTCTTTCCTCTTTTTTTTGACAAATCAAGCAAAGAAAAGGTGAAAGTAATAATCTGTTGCGAATTAAACAGATTTTATTACAATAAAGGCCACCCGTTTCCGAGCGGCCTTCGGTTGTTTATGTCTTTGTCAAAGTTTAAAACTTTGACAAAGACAACCAAAATTACTTCACTTCTTCGTAATTCACATCTGTCACATCTTCGGTCGATGCGCTGCTTCCTTGTGCTTGTCCAGCATTTGGTTGCGCTGCACCAGCCCCAGAAGCGGCATACATTTCTTGCGAAGCGGCTTCCCATGCTTTGTTCAAGCCTTCCATACCAGCATCAAGTGCCGAAATATCTTGAGAAATAACTGCCACTTTTAATATTTCAAGAGCTGATTCGATAGCCGATTTATTTCCAGCAGAGATTTTGTCTCCGTATTCTTTCAACTGTTTTTCAGTTTGGAATACTAGAGAATCAGCTCCGTTTATTTTTTCAACACGCTCTTTTTCTATTTTGTCTGAAGCTTCGTTGGCTTTCGCTTCGTTCTTCATTCTTTCGATTTCAGCATCTGTCAAACCAGAAGAAGCTTCGATACGGATTTTTTGCTCTTTGTTTGTGCCTTTGTCTTTAGCTGACACGTTCAAGATACCGTTTGCATCAATATCAAATGTTACTTCGATTTGAGGAACACCACGAGGTGCAGGAGGAATGTCTGACAAATGGAAACGACCGATGGTACGGTTGTCTTTCGCCATAGGACGCTCGCCTTGGATCACGTGTATTTCTACTGACGATTGGCTATCAGAAGCGGTAGAGAATGTTTCTGACTTTCTTGAAGGAATCGTAGTGTTCGATTCGATCAATCTTGTCATCACACCACCCATTGTTTCGATACCTAATGAAAGTGGAGTTACGTCTAACAAAAGAACGTCTTTCACTTCACCTGTCAATACGCCACCTTGGATAGCAGCACCAATTGCTACAACTTCGTCTGGGTTAACACCTTTCGAAGGTTTTTTACCGAAGAATTTTTCTACTTCTTCTTGGATACGAGGGATACGTGTAGAACCACCTACCAAGATTACTTCGTCTATTTGCGAGATACTGAAACCTGAATTTTTCAAAGCTCTTTTGCAAGGCTCCAAAGAACGGTTGATCAAATCGTCACATAGTTGCTCAAATTTAGCACGAGTCAGTTTTCTAACTAAGTGCTTTGGCATACCATCTACAGGGAAGATATATGGCAAGTTGATTTCAGTTTCAGAAGAACTAGAAAGTTCGATTTTCGCTTTCTCAGCAGCTTCTTTCAAACGTTGAAGTGCCATTGGATCTTTACGAAGATCAATTCCTTCATCGTTTTTGAACTCTGTAGCCAACCAGTCGATTACTTTTTGGTCGAAGTCGTCACCACCTAAGTGAATATCACCATCAGTTGATTTTACTTCAAAAACACCGTCACCCAACTCAAGGATAGATACGTCAAACGTACCACCACCAAGGTCGAAAACAGCGATTTTCATGTCTTGGCTTTTCTTATCCAAACCATAAGCCAAAGCTGCAGCAGTAGGTTCGTTGATGATACGTTTCACATCCAAACCTGCAATTGCACCGGCTTCTTTAGTTGCTTGACGTTCAGCATCGTTGAAATAAGCAGGCACAGTGATAACTGCTTCTGTTACTTCATGACCCAAATATTCTTCAGCAGTAGTCTTCATTTTTTGAAGAATCATTGCCGAGATTTCTTGTGGAGAATAAAGTCTATCGCCAATACGTACACGAGGTGTATCGTTCGGACCGCTTTCTACTTTGTAAGGAACCGTTTTTGTTTCGTTAGAAACATCTATGTAACGCTTGCCCATGAAACGCTTGATAGAAGAAAGCGTGTTGGTAGGGTTTGTAATTGCTTGACGTTTAGCAGAATCACCTACTTTACGCTCGCCATTGCCATTGTCTAAAAAAGCAACGATAGAAGGAGTAGTTCTACGACCTTCGCTGTTAGGGATAACAACCGGTTCGTTACCTTCCATTACGGATACGCACGAGTTGGTAGTTCCCAAGTCAATTCCTATAATTTTTCCCATTGTGGTGATGTATTAGGTTTTATTTTCGATTTCTTCAAATGGTTTGACAATGACTATGCCAAAAGAGATTCATGACATATAAATGACAATCTGGCAGAAATGCTAGATTGTGCTGGCATGAAAAATGACAGTTTGGGAATCAATGTCGTTTAGTTAAGCAAAAAGCCCCGCCTAAGTCCTCCCTGCGGGGAGGACTTCTGAGCCCTTTCCCCGTGGGGAAAGGGTTGGGATAGGGGCTTCGTTCAAATATCAGAATACTAACTAAACGACATTGGTTTGGGAATTAGGTTTTGGGTACTGACCTGCGGTCTGACCTGAAAAATTTTACAATCCTGCTTCGGCTAACAAAAAATCGAGTTCAGAATCGTCAAGGCTACTTTTTTCTGATTTGTCGAAAATGGAAAGCAAGTAAACGGTTTCTCGCACCACTTTTACGCAAGCAATGACTCTCGCGCCACCGCTTTTGCCTTTTCCTTTACTCGAAATGGCCATTCTGATTTTGTAGCAATCTTTGCCGAGCGGAGTGCCTTGAATTGGCTCAGTTTCTAAAGAATCAATCAGTTCGCCAATTTCTGCTTTTAATGACGCATGCTTTTTGTTTAAATGCTTCGCCCTTCGCTTGAAAGTATCAGCGACTACAACCTTATAGCTCATTCAAAAAATCTCTAGCGTCTTGAAGCTGAATTTTGCCTTGCATATGCAATTCTACCTCGTTCAAAGACTCTTTCAGTCCGTCAACCCATTCTTGTTGTTCGGGGTTTAGTTTCTTAGTTGGGGCGGAAGTGATTTTGGCAAACTTCAATTTCTTGACCAGCTCCACAAAGAAACTATACTGGTTGTCAGGAATTTGCAAGGTAATTTGTCGCATCGTTTGCTGGTTTTTATTGAATGCAAATATAAGAATAGTGAGAGTATTTTCAATTTCTGTCTGAATCAGGATTTCCTTGATTTTGGGATTCATGGGATTTAGTGTAAAAATTAAACTCAGCCTGAATTAAGTGCCGACCTCCGGTCTGACCTAGGAAACGCAGACAAAATCTTGAAAATCCTCAAATCTTGTCAATCCTGATTCAGACGATTTCCTTTGCACAATCTAAAATTATCTCCACTTTTGTAAAAAAATAAATACCAAAATGAAAAAACTACTATACACTCTTTTGTTTTCGTTGATTGGCTTTTGTGGATATGGGCAAAGTAATTATTATCAAGGAAATGGATTTTCGGTAAATAATCCTAGCTCGCAAATATCTGGCTTTGTTGGTGGTGTTGCTGAGGAAGTAAAGATTCAGGGTTGTCTTCGACCAAACGGGCCATTCACACCTTCTCAAATTAATGTAACCAGTCCTGATGAATACAAAATAGTTAACCCAACTTCTGGTACTGAGTTAAGACGATTTTTCAATTCCACTTATTTAGACAACTTTGATTATCAAAGTACAGAAGTTAGAAAAGTAAGTGACAATAGCTTGTTAGTGATAATTACAAATCTACCTCGTCCTGCAGATTTGATCAATGGCATCTCATTTCAATCGTCTCAATTAAAAAATGATACATTGATAGTATGTGAGAAACTAGACAATTCCGATTTAAATTTGAACCTAAACAGACTTTACGGAGGTTTTTGTTCTATTTATAGTAATACAAACATGTCTTTCTTTGGCAGCTGGTTTGTGAACAATGTAAAAAAACCATCGACTGAGTGGTATTACTTCGACAAAACAACTTTGAAGGATGGAGACAGAATAAAGTTTGTATTATATGAGAATCCAATTTCGTTCTTTATGAACAATGATTTCTATTGCAGCTGTATGGAAATGATAAACGGAACAAATAACAACTACAAAAATGACGATACACTTGTCACCAAAGAAATAGTGGTGAAATTTCGCAAAAACGAAGTGTTGCCTAAACCCATATTTGTAAATGGCATAAACAGTATTTGTGCAGGAGACACTGCGGTTTTGCAACGCAATAATACATTGAAAGCAATTTCTTGGAATGTATCAGGCGATACTGGCCTCACTCAAAAGATTACAAGAACTGTTAACAATTCATTTTATATCAGGAGTCAAACTACAAGAGCAAATGGATGTTATGCTGTTTCGGATACGGCTACTGTAAAACGTAAAAACTGCGGAAAGGGAAAAATGATTCGAGGTTATGTGTATGAAGATTTAGACAATTCTTATTCTTTTTCACCTACAAAAGATCGGGTTTTTGCCAATGTGAAAGTACAATTGCGTGGGAGTAACCAATTTGCTTTTACTGATAGCAAAGGTATTTACACTATACAGCCAGCATTAGGAAACATTAAATCTGGATTTTACATAGACATTGCAGACCCTGATTACTTTGCAAATTCAGCATCTGGAATTTTTTATTATGCTACTGATTCTTTATACTCCGAAGCTTATGTGAGAACCTACAAACTAGCTACTTCCGACCTCTCTCTACGTACCGAAAGTGGCAGAAGTCGACCAGGCTTCACCATTCCTTTCTATTTCAGCATCACCAACCAAGGCAAACTGACGAATGGCGGTTCGTTAACGGTTACACTTGATAATGGATTCACCTATTCATCGGCAAACAAAACGCCCACAAACATCAATGGTAAAACACTCACATTTGCTGTAGACAGTTTGGCTTCTAGTCTGACTCAAACCATCACTGTGTATGCCACATTGGCTACCACTGCGGCTTTGGGAAGTACTGTAAATACGAAAGCAAGTTTAAGCACCACCAAAACCGATGTAAACTTGGCGAACAACACATTTACCTTGGCTAGTATAGTTTCTGGTTCTTTCGACCCGAACGACATTGCCGTAACACCAAAAGGTATTGGTTCAAAAGGTGCTATCAGAGATACTGCAAAACTAGACTACACCATCCGTTTCCAAAACATGGGAACTGATACTGCATTTACAGTTGTGGTGAAAAGCAAACTGCCAAATGGAGTCGATTTTAGCAAATTTCAAATGCTAAACGCCAGCCACAATTATGCACTTGCGGTACAAAACGACACAGTTGTTTGGACATTTAAAAACATTCTTTTACCAGACAATAAAGTAAACGAGCCAAAAAGCCACGGATTGATTCGCTATAAAATCCATCAAAAAGCAGGGAATTTGACAGGAACTGAAATCAAGAACAAGGCAGCTATTTACTTCGATTTCAATGCGCCTGTATTGACCAACGAAGTGTTAAATACAGTAGACAATACCATTACTGGAATTGAATCAGAAACGAATTTGGCAGAAAATGGTGCAATACTATTTCCTAACCCAAGTGAAGGACAACTTTTCATTCAAGCTAAAGAAAACGGAACTTTGAAAATGTTCAATAGCCTCGGAAGCCTTGCTTTCACTTCTGCTTACGAAAAAGAAAGCAGCCTCAATATCAGTGCATTGCCAAAAGGGGTGTATTTCTACCAATTGGCAGGCACTCTACACAAAGTGAGCGGAACGGTGATTTTGAAGTAGCAAAAAATGTCAGTATTATAATCTCAAAAGCCCAGATGAAAGTCTGGGCTTTTGAGGTTTTTCGTAAGAAAAACGGATCAATCGCATGATTCTAAATAATGCGTATATCCAGAACTAAATCCCTTTAAAAAAAGCCGTTATCAAAGCAAAAACCTCTTTGAACTTGCTGAAAGTCACCACTGATGGCGTATCGTCCACATCGTGATAGGCCGTGATTTCGCCATTGGTGTACATGAAAAATGCTGGCACACCTTTTTCGGAGAAAAAATAATGGTCGGAATTGGCCGCTTTGCCTCTTGGTTTTACTAATGGCAACCAATTATTTGCTTTGTTCAAACTGTCTAATAACTGGAATTCTTTGTTGAAAACTGCGCCATTCACCACCGTAACTCCTTCTTTTCCAGAACCCATCAAATCAAGATTCAACATAAACTTGATTTTCGCGAGCGGAAACAAGGGATTGTTTACATAGAATTTGCTTCCGACCAAACCCGCTTCTTCGGCCGCAAACCCGACAAACATGAGCGAATACGGCAGTCTGTTTTCGGGTAAAGAATAAAAACGTGCAAGTTCGAGCAGCATCGCTATACCACTTGCATTGTCGTTCGCACCTGGGAAATAGGTTTCGCGTCCCATACGTCCCAAATGATCGTAGTGTGCGGTGATGAGCAGGAAACTATCTTTTTTACTTCCTTCCAGAATGCCAATGACATTTCGAGCTAGATGTTTATGTATGAATTTATTTTCAATATTTAATCTGATTTTTTTTATTTTCGTTGGAAATTTATCGGCCAAAATTTCGATGGTACATTGTTTGTCGACTTGCCTTGCCACGCTGAATGTCAGCTTTTTTGGGACAATTCGAACCAAAACGGAAAATTCCTGTAACTGCTTTTGGACTTCCAAAGGCAATTTCGAAATCCGTTTTTCCCATTCAGCGGGATAATACAAAGCGGTTTTGCGTTTTTTTGAAGGGAATATAAAATTGGGATTTACAAAAACCTGACTATCCAAAGGCAAAAGACGAAACAAACCTTTCGTTCCCACACTTGCTGGATCCAAAATATAATCTCGACCTGCTTGAAGTGGTTTACCGTTTACTTTCACCAGCATTTCGCTTGGAAAGGTATTGACGGACATTTCAAATTTCTGAAAATAGGAATCAGCAAAAGGCTTCAAACCAACATGTTGAAATTCTTTGGCCAGAAACTCGGCCGCCAAACTATCGCCCGAATTGACATAGCCACGTCCACTGAAAAAGGGTGAAGCCAGAGTATCCACCACACTACGGCCCCGCTTCACATCCTGAGCGTTTAGACTCAAGTAGCAAGTAGTAAGTAGTAAGACCAGAAAACTGACGACTAACGACTGGCGACTAACGACTGACAACCGATGACTAACGAATAACTTTTTCATTGCTGATAAAAATAACTCCACCCAAAACAAACGCAGTTCCGATGACTTCTAAAATCGTAATTGGCTCATTCAAAACAAAATATCCTAGGAAAATAGTAATAACGGGCCCTACGCTGGCCACAATGGAAGCTCGACTTGCGCCTATGAGATTGATGCCTTCGGCAATCAGAAAAGTCGGAATAACGGTGGAAATAATGGCCAAGGCGAATCCATAGAGGTATATTTCATTCGACAATTTGAAAATGTCCACCGGCTGAAAAATGGCAAAATGTACCATGATCGCGATACAAGCCACTATCATGGCATAGGCATTGAACAAAATCGAACCCAATTTAGGGATGAGTTTGCCACTTCCGACCAAATAAGCGGCATAAGTTAATGCGCTCACGAAAATAAACGATGCGCCCAAATAAACATTTTCGTTTTTGGTCAAATGAACGTCCGAAAAAATAATGAAAATACCTACATAGGTTAGAAGCAAGGCGAAAACGATCGTTTTGGTAATCGGCTTTTTCAAAAACACAGCCGAAAGCAAGACCACAATGGTCGGGTAGACAAACAAAATGAGGCGTTCCAAACCGGCATTGACGTGCGCCAAACCCCAAAAATCGAAAATACTGGCCACATAATAGCCTAAGACTCCAAGCAAAACGATGTATCCCAAATCGTGACGTGTGACTTTCGATTCGGTTTCTTTTCTTAGATAGAAAAACGGAACCGCAAGAAAGAATGGCAACGAAAAAACCATCCGCAAGGTGAGCAATGTGACAGGATCGACCGAATGTCCGTAGGCCAATTTGATCAGAATGGCTTTGATCGAAAAACAAACCGCACCAACTAGGACAAGTAGAACTCCTTTAATATTCGCCAAAATAAAATCTAAACGATTGTTTCTGAACTATATATAATCAGTTCAGTATTATTTTTTAATTAATTCCAATAATGTGGTAGGCAGTCCTTTTAGCCATTCTAGATCGCTTTTGTCCAATTCAGCCTGAGAGATAACCTTGCCGTTGGCTATATCAACATCACTCATCTTGAGCATTAGTTGCTGTTCCTCGGTCAGCATTATTTTCCGTTGTCAACAGTGCTCGTTTGTACGAGTTTGTGCAGAGCCGATAAAAAATCTTTGTTCGATATAGTCAAGAGTTTGTCTATCAGACTGTTTCTTAATGCATCTACACTGGTCATGGTGTATTATTTTATATTAAATGTAAGATTTCGTTGCCCCATTTCCAAGACAATGAAAACGGCCAGTCTGGTTTCTTACAAATACTCCTGCTTCGCCAAAAACTTTGTCACGTATTCTTCTACGCCTTCTTCTAAAGAGGTGAAAGGTTTCGAATAACCGATAGATTTCAGTTTGTCCATTTTGGCTTCGGTGAAATATTGGTATTTGTCGCGAATATCAATTGGGGTGTCGATGAACTCGATATTTTCGGGAATGCCCATGGCTTTGAAAGTCGCTTTGGTCAAATCCAAAAATGTACGTGCCTTGCCCGAACCAACATTATAAAGACCTGAATTTTTGCGGTGATGCATCAGGAAAATACAGATTTCGAGCACATTGTTTACATACACAAAGTCGCGCATTTGCTCGCCATCCTTGAAATTGGGATTGTGCGAGCGAAACAACTTCATTTTGCCCGTTGCTTTGATCTGATTATAGGAATGAAATACCACCGAAGCCATTCTGCTTTTATGGTATTCGTTGGGGCCGTAGACGTTGAAATATTTCAAGCCCGCCCAGAAAAATGGCTTTTTCACCTGAGCCAATGCCCACACATCAAAATCTTGTTTGGACTGGCCGTATGGATTGAGCGGCTTTAGATTTGATATTAAATTTTCATCATCTATATATCCATTCTCGCCATCGCCATAAGTAGCTGCCGATGAGGCATAAACGAGCGGAATTTGATACGCGACACTGGCTTCCCAAATCTTTTTGGTGTATTCGGTATTGAGTTCTTGTAGCAGTTCAACGTTGAATTCAGTGGTATCGGTGCGCGCGCCCATGTGGAAGATGAATTCCACCAGTTCGTGATTTTTGTCCAACCAAGCGATAAAATCTTTTCTTTCTACAAACTCTTGAATACGTTTGCCTTTCAGGTTGGGCAGGTTGTCGATTCCTTCCGAAAAATCATCGACCGCGATGATGTAGTTAAAATTGTCGGCATTCAATCTTGCAATCAGACAACTTCCTATAAACCCTACTGCACCTGTTACAACTATCATCTAAGCGAATTATTTTCAATCTGAGCCCAAAAATAAGAACTTATCTAGGATTTAATAATTTTAATAATAGACAAAAAGCCAACAGCTGCGAATATAAAATAAAGGCTTAAACGGAACGAGATCTTATTTTGTCCACTGTTACAGTAGTGAAATGTCCCAATAATTGCAGCCCGTGTTTTTTCAGAAGATCCACAAGA
>JAYVIX010000172.1:0-20703 GCA_043769845.1 Cytophagales bacterium | reverse complement strand
CAATCGCATTTGTTTTTTCAATCCATTCAGATACACTCAAAACAAAACTTGGCAAGCCAGCTTGCATTTTAAAGTGGTCAAATTCGACCACTTTAAAATCTGGATTGTTAATTTCTTCCCAAGTGCCCAAAAATTCGATCGTATACCTATTTCGAAGCCAATTTTTTATAACATCAGCAGCCCTGCTTTCGCCTTCTTTGGCATTGGCCATATCGGTTAAGCAAATAAAATCGTCTTCTAAAAAAGAAGTGATATTTATCTGAATATTCTGAACGGTTATTGTCTTTTTGGACATTTTGATTTCAAAGTTTACGTTGCTTCAATCCTTCTTGCCATTTGTTGGTAAAACGCGATTCCGGTTTGTAGAGACGCGATTAATCGCGTCTCTACGGGTGGCGTGCCCATTTCATTTTTAATTTCTATCTTCTAATCATGGTTGTGATGGTTTCTTAATTGTTTTGGCGTTTTTTTCTACATGGTCAATAAATTGCTGTTCTACTACACTCAAATCGTTCTTGGTTAGTGCTTTGTATTTTTCATATTCGGCATTGGCTTTGTCTATTGCTTGTTGGTGACTAACTGTTCCTGCATTTTGCAGGATTGTGTTGCCCGTCATTTTTATAAAATCATCCAAACGTTCGATCCAGTCTTTCATATACATCGGCTTGCGGTTTAGTGCTTGTAATTCAGCCAATTCCAAATAGGCTGTCACAATTCGGTTCAGTACATTCAGTTCGTTTTCGTTCAAATAGTTTTTGGCTATTTCAATCTCCTGTTTGGAAGGTTTACTTCCTTTGACGTGCGTAAGACCCAAATTTGGTTTGGCAGCGTCTATACGTTGGTACACAATTTCGGCAGCAGTGTGCCCGTGTGCCGCCCAATGCATTTTATTTTGTATGGTTTGAAAAAATAGGATAGAATTATCTGATTTTGGGTCATAATCGATACTAGTCGCATAGATATCTAAGACCTTTCGCCAAAACACTTTTTCAGAACTGCGAATGTCTCGAATACGAGCCAATAATTCATCAAAATAGTTTCCGCCACCAGCTTGTTTCAGCAAGTCATCGTTCATTGTAAAACCTTTCACAATGTATTCTCGAAGCCTTGCCGTAGCCCATTGTCGAAACTTGGTTCCTTGAAGGCTTTTTACCCTATAACCCACCGAAATAATCACATCAAGATTGTAGTAATTGGTTGGTTTTGTAGAAAAATCGGAAATTCCGATTTTTCTCATAGAAATCAGACTATCAAGCTCCTGTTCTTCATAAATATTTAAAATGTGTTCATTTACAGTAGAACGCGATTTTTGAAACAGATCAGCCATTTGGTCTAAGGTCAGCCAAACGGTTTCGTCTTCTAAACGAGTTTCAATTTTAGTGTTCCCATTCTCTGTTTGGTAAATGATTATTTTGCTTTCGCTCATATTCTTTTGTTTCAGTTGTCTGCACTAAGTAGTCAATAGTTAATAGTCGACAGTTAATAGTTCTGTATTTATCAAAAAATCAATAACTTGTAGATTTATCAAATGAGTTACTTCTTGTCTTAAAATCAAGGTTAATCAAAATAATCACACAAATCATGGTTAAGACGATTTCAAAATGGTGTCTCAATTCCCAATTCCTTGCAAAATGCGGCAATGGTGGCATCGGTGGTTTGCATTTCTTGTTCTAGGTTTTTCAATTCCTGCGAAACGGTGCTCAGATTTACGGCTTCTTCTTCTTCAAACGTATCTACATATCGGGGGATGTTCAGGTTGTAATCGTTTTCGGCAATGGTTGTGTTAGAGACGTGATTAATCGCGTCTCTACAAATGGGTACACATTTACTGTATTTGTCTTCGTCTTTTCTTTCCTTGTAGGTACTTATTATTTTGGCGATGTCTTCGGGGCGCAGTACATTTTGGGTTTTTACTTTTTCAAAATGTTGGCTGGCATCTATAAACAATACATTGTCAGGATGTTCGCGTTTTTTCTTCAGTACCAAAATACAGGTAGGAATGCTGGTACCATAAAAGATATTGGCTGGCAAACCGATGACGGCATCCAACTGGTTTTTGTCTTTGATCAGGTACTCGCGTATGTGTCCTTCGGCACCACCACAAAACAGCACACCGTGCGGCAACACGCAGGCCATGGTGCCATTGTCGGCCAATTGGTGGAGCATGTGTTGCACAAAAGCAAAGTCGGCTGTGCCTTTGGGTGCCAGTCGTCCATAAGGCGAAAAGCGATCGTCAGACATAAAAAGCGGGCTTGCGCTCCATTCGGCACTAAAAGGTGGGTTGGCCACGATGGCTTCGAAACGCTGGTCGAAATGTTGCGGGCGTTCGAGGGTGTCTTCGTTTTTGATGTCGAACTTTTTGTAATGCACATCGTGCATAATCATGTTCATACGGCAAAGGTTGTAGGTGGTTGGGTTGCTTTCTTGGCCGTAAAAAGCACTTACTTCTTGCACTTCTTTGGCCACACGCAGCAACAACGATCCCGAGCCGCAAGTAGGGTCATACACACTTTTCAGTTTCGTTTTACCCACCGTGACCAAGCGTGCCAACACGCTACTTACTTGCTGTGGCGTATAAAACTCGCCTGCTTTTTTGCCTGCACCACTGGCAAACTTGCCAATGAGGTATTCGTAGGCATCGCCCAGCACATCGCTTTCGGTATTTTTCAGGTCGAAATCAATTTCATCCAGATGCGAAAGCACTTTTACAATCAGTTCGTTTTTGTCGTTTTCGGTTTTGCCCAGTTTGCTACTTGTCAAGTCGAGGTCTTCAAACAAGTTTCCAAAATCCTCTTCACTTTCCGAACCCATGGTGCTTTGCTCGATACTGGTGAGCACTTTGCTGAGGTCGTCCAGAATAAATTTGCTTTTTCCTTCGGCATTTCCCCTGCGCGCCAGCTCCCCAAACAGTTCGGATGGTTTCAGGAAATAACCCAGTTTATCCAAGGCTTCTTCTTTGATCGCGTCTAGAAATGCTGTGCTATTTGTATGGTTTTCAACGTCTTGATAGCTGATATTATCGGGCTTTAGAATGTCGTTGGCATAGCTATGCATCTTTTCGCTCAGGTATTTGTAAAAGATGAAGCCAAGAATATAATCACGAAAATCGTCTGCATCCATTTTGCCACGCAGAGTGTCGGCAATTTTCCAAAGTTGTGCTTCTAATTGTTGTTTTTTATCGTCAGCCATTAAAAATTATTTCTATGTATATGGCGGCCAATTTACCTTTTAAAAATTGTTTTGGCTAAAAAATGAATGGTTTGATTTACAGAATCTGATTCTATTCATCTAAAAAGCCAAAGCCTGCCGAATGGCAAGCTTTGGCTTTTTGTAATTTACTGAAATCGAAAAACTTTACCTCACAATCACTCTTCCTTTGGTCATCAATTTGCCGTTTTGGTCGTTCAATTGATAGATGTACATGCCAGGTTTCAAATTCAAGTCTTTCAATTTTACTTCGCTGTTTTGTATGTTTCCTTGTTGCGCAATCTTCGTTCCGATGCAACTGAAAAGGGTGAAACTAAACGGACTGCCTAAGTCTCCTTTGAATTTCAACACTCCATCTGAAGATACTGGATTTGGGTACACTTCTACCACTCTTTCGTCAGGAATGTAGTAAACTGTTTTTACAGTATTAGTTGCAATTGCACCATCAAAGTCAAAGACAATACTTGCCTTATTCACTATTACATCGCCATGTACGATAGATTTTGAAGGTTTAATTTTGAATTCTATAAAACCATGACTTGCAGCTTCGTCAGTAGTACTATCTACTAGATTTATGTGGTCAAACTGCCATTGCACTAACCTTCCTTCTGTAGATATGCTGGTCACATGATGACTTGCATTTACCATTTCAATAGTACTTAAATCTAATGAAGAAGGTATATAGTCCGAGATCCTTACGAAAGTGGCAGGGTAATTTCCTACGTTTTGAAAACGAATAACATAGGTCAACGGTTTGTCTAAGTTATTTATTTCAATTTCTGAAACCCAAATATCATTCGGGTCTACAGCACCCACCACTATCCCTTTGTACTGAAAGGAATTGTTACCGTTATTACACTCATTTGTACTACTCGAAATAGCAAAACTGGTAGTTAATTCTTCGCCAACGGTAGATGTAACATTGGTCTTTGTGATGACTTCAATCGTTCCCTCACCAAAGGCAGGCACAGAAGGCAGTATCCAAGTATAGGTGTTTCCTAACACACTTGTCCATGCTGTTTTGCTATTTTGGACAGAAACATGTTGTGGAAATGTAACCTCAATTTTAACATTACTTGCCGAGCTAACACCCTGATTTTCATACGATATGATGACATTATTTTCAAAGCCTTTGTGCAATACGGTAGTTCCAGCTTTGATCACCAAATCGGGAGAAGTACATGAAGGAGTATTTCCAAAATTGAAGCCACAAGTAGTTTGTCCGCCACCATTTACTTGCATAGTATAAGCAGCATTGCAAGTTGTCCAGCCTGTGTTTAGAACTTGTGCCACTTGATAGTTGCCAGCTGAAAGATACAAATGGTAATTGCCAGCGGTGTCGGTTTGTACATTGTAGGTTTTTCCTTCCGAAACTACATTGATTCTGGCGTTTGGAATTCCTTTTTCATCGCTGTCTTTCACACAGTTGCTGTTGGCATCGTGGTACACTGCTCCGCAAACTGTACTTCCTAGTTGCTCCACAATCTCGTGGCAAATACCAGCCGACTGCGCACCCAAGTTTTGTACCAGTCCCGATGGCCATTCGATGATGACTTCGTCTGCTTGTGAAGCCAATCCCAATCCAAAATATGCTTTCATCGAATTTTGAGAAGCCACTCCACCACCTGTTTGTGACGAAATCTCCCTCATTTGCCAAACCGTTTTTCCGTTGATAGTGGCTTTTATTCTCACTTTTGCCCCAATGGCACTGCGGTTCGATTTGGTTCCGATCAATTTGAAGCAGATCGAATTGCTGCATCTGCCACGGCTATTGATGTATAGTTGATTTGGCTGTCCCCCGTGGTTAGCAACAAAGATGTCGATGTCACCATCATTGTCATAGTCGGCCACTGCAGTTCCGAATGAATTTTGTTTCAACTCTGTCAAATCATTTTCAATCTTCTGGAAAGTACCATCCCCATTGTTTACATAAAAGAAGTTTCCTTCTCCAGCATCGTTGGTGACATATAGATCCAAGTCTCCATCATTGTCCAAATCGGCCCATGCGCTTCCATGACTATTTCCTTTGTCAGTCACTACACTGCCCGATGTTACTTTATGGAATGTACCATCGCCATTGTTATTGTACAATGAATTAAATTTTGCACTAGCATTGGCTACAAACAAATCCATGTCGCCATCGTTGTCGTAGTCGCCCCAGCTAGAACCTACCGAACCTAAAGATTCTGTGACGATAACACCTGTAGTTATTTTAGTGAATTTGCCTTTGCCATCGTTTCTGTAAAGGAAATTCTCTTTGTCGCGGTTCGGGATGAAGATATCCATGTCGCCATCGTTGTCATAGTCCGACCAAGTAGCCCCGATAGAACTAGAAACTGCCGTCACGATGGTCGCATCGTTCACTTTGGTAAAAGTACCATTGCCATTGTTGTGGTACAGTTTGTTGAACTGAGTTGGCATGATGTCCAAAACGAATAAGTCAAGGAAACCATCGTTGTCATAATCTATCCAGCTTGCTGTGTGGTCATAACCATCGTCAGTAGCAATATCGCCCGCTACCACTTTGCTGAAATTACCATTGCCTTGGTTGTTGTACAACAAACCTGGTGCACCAATGTTGGTAGAAACGTACAAATCCAAATCGCCATCGTTGTCGTAGTCGCCCCAAGTGCCAGCTGTGGCCGATACTTTGTCAGAGGCGATTGCGGTGTTGGTCTCGGTAAAAGTCCCGTTGCCGTTGTTGTGGTATAAGTGGCTGGCTTTGGTTTTGTCGTATTCTGGCACAAACAAGTCTTCAAAACCATCGTTGTCGTAATCGCCCCAACTAGCACTCCAGCTATCGGTGGTGCCAGTAGAAAGTCCTGAACTTAAATCCTTATCAAACTTAATGCTAGGGTCTACAGCCAAGTTGATTTGAGGCAAAACCAAACCGCATGGCGATTTTCCATCTACACTTATCCCGAAATAGTCGCCTGCTTTAAAGTTCGAATTCAATTGCACATTGAATTTTACTTTTACTGTATTGTTATTGAAATCCAACACGCCTACCAAACCGTTTTTAGCAATAGTGGTATCAAATGATGGGACGTTGTACGAATACGTATTGGCCGACACCAAAGTAGGATTGGCAATGCTCCGATAGGCCGAGCTAAGGTTATATTGCAAAGCTCCAGTGCCAGTTTTGTAAGAAATGCTGTTATTAGCAGGCATTGTGAAATTGACCTTCAAACTATCCACAGCCGCCATTTGTACCGATCGAATCTCTACTTCCACTTGCATATTGCCCGAACAAGGATCAGCTACAAAGCTTTCGTGAATACGCACTTGGAATTGTGCTGGCTTCGGATCTACTGTCAAGGTAGTTTGAATAATCGGGCAAGTGAAGCTTGCATAGTTGGCCGGATAACCAGCACATTCATAACCAGCATACACATTGATGCTTTCTGCATTGCAAGCCGAATAAGAAGCTGTGATGTAATAGGTTTTGGTACTGCTAAGGTTCACCTGGCCTAGTTGGTAAATATCTCCCGATAGTGTCATCGTTTGGTTG
Source organism: Cytophagales bacterium (assembly GCA_043769845.1). Classification (GTDB taxonomy): domain Bacteria; phylum Bacteroidota; class Bacteroidia; order Cytophagales; family UBA9547; genus UBA9547. The sequence goes on along the minus strand of JAYVIX010000172.1, from coordinate 13,985 downwards.
GTGGCGGCATCGGTCACTTTCACGATTTTCACTTTTCCAGTAAGCGATTTAATATGCATCCATGTATTGCGTGCGTCCGAATTGGCAGTGGCATTTTTGATGTACACCGTCCAAGTCACTGTTTTGTTCAAACCATCTTCTTTCGGATTCAATGGCGTGATAGTTAGCGTTGTTGGCGAGTATTTGACCTTGTCTGGCACATCGGTCATCCAAGCGGTGGTAGTTCCATTTTCCAAACGAGCGGCTCTAGTGAACGTGTACGACCACGGCATGTCTTGAAACACACCTGTTGGCACAGCACAAGTAGGCGCAATTTCCACAGATAGCTTTCCTTTGAAACCATCGTCACTCAGGTCGAATGTGCCACCGTTTATTTTATAGTATTTCTCCAAATTGAAATACAGCTCGTTTCCAGTTGTTACATCAGGTTGAATGCCTGTTTTGATTTGGTAAATGCTTGTATTAGTCGACTTAGTAATCCATTGTTCTAATTTGACATTCAATACTTTGTACCCATTCGGAATGGTCACTTTTCCTTCTTTGATACGTCCCCAGTTACGGTATTCGTAAGGAAACAAATTACCACCTTCAAAGTTGGAGCAGCAATCGCCAATGCTCAAATAATAAAATTGATCAATAAAGCTACTACATGAAGATATGGTGGTATTGGTACTTTTATCAGTATAAAAATAGTAGCCCATGAACGTAATGGTTTCGTCAAAATAGCCACATTGGAATTTGTTGGCGGCATTGGTCGGGTTGGCCACGTCACTCACATAGAATTCGTTGTTCACCAAAACCTCTTGAATTTTTCCGCCAATGTTGGTGCTGAGTGTGTAGTAAACAGTCAATTCTACCAAGTCATTATTTTCCCACTGAAAACCGTTCAGTTGAGTATTTCCTTTTGAAATCAAAGTCGGCAAACTGAAATCCATGTTGAAAGTACCTGTTTCAGATGCAGTAGTTTTTTGAATAGTCACTCCTGTGGCATTCAAAAACGCATTGGCACTGGCATCAAATATTTTCACGCTTCCCGAAATGGGAGTCAAATAAGCACCCAATGGAATAGTCGATTTTGCATATCCGTATTGCCAAGTTGAATGACCAGCCGATGTCACTACTTTGCCATAAAACACCGCTTTGATGGTGTCATTGGTCATTACACGATTAGCTTTCACTTTGTTCATGTCCAAACTACCTGTTGCATCAGGATAACCATCTGTATTATTATCTGGCTTGCCAAAGCTAGTACGTTGAATAGTGAAATTTTGAAAAGCCAAACCTTCGCTACAATCGCCAGTACAATTCAGTGTAGTAGTCACTGTTTTGGAACAAGCCAAGGCTACTTTGCAAATCGAGCTACAGCTAGGGTTGGCCACAAAAAATACTGACATCGCGATTGAATTCGCGCCAGGCACAACACCCGCCACATTACAATCTGCTTTTAGTTTCAAATCAATCTGTGTTTTGGGCAATGAAAAAGTGGAAGGCAATGGGTAACGAGCGGTGATGGTTCTTGCTACCGCATCATAGTTGATTGACGTTGCATTCCAAGTATTAGGTGTACTAATCCAAGCCAAATCGCCTGTTACACCTTCATATACTAAACCTTTAGGCAATTGAAAAAACACTTCATAGTAAGCGCCTGTGGTAATTGGATAGGTATTGATATGGCTCGACACCAAGAATCCAAACGTTTTTTTCTGTCCATTTGAAATCGTTGCAGGTGTTTCTGTAAAAAAACTCATGCTTGCTTGCACAGGGGTTTGTCCTGTGATGGTATTAGTAGAAACCACATTACATTGGTCTTTAAAACGAACGGTACTTCTCCAGCCACCTTGTTTCGCACCAAGGCACGAGGTTAGACAACAATGTTGCGTGTTCCAATACACATAAATGCTTTGATTGGCCGGCACATTAGGCAAAATGAGTGTCACTTTGCCTACTGAACCAGCTCCTAAACACGAATAAACATCAGCAGTATTAGTGGCCTCGGTAGCCGAGGGAACAATAGAAGTTAGTGTACCTGTAGAACCAATTTTATATTTAATACTAGCCACATCAATTTTCGAAAAAATAGTAGGATCATAATTTGTTCCACTTGAATTAAAAATGTCCACTTCCACATTGTTAGCTGCTATTGCAGTAGTATTTTGTATTTGCAATTGTTGTGGACTAGGCGTGGTGCTGTAGCAAGTATTAAAAGAAGCAGTAGCCGTTTGTTTCAGTGCAGGATTGATAAAGTCTACATAAACGTTTGCATAAGAAGTAGAGCTTTGGCACTGGCTTGCATTCAAATTCCAATATGCATTGATCGTAGAAGTGTAGGTAATGTCGGCACAAGTTTCGGCATACAAAGTTTCCTGAATCACAATGCTTTCGTTGCTATTGAACACTCCGTCTTTGTTACCTATGGTTTTGAAATCGTTGGCCGAAAGATAAATCAGGTTTCCTCCAGTGAGCGAACCTTTGTTGACCGACATCAACTGCAAACCAGCAGGACGCGTATCCGAAACATAAAATTCGTTCAACGAACCATTTCCACCATTCACCACAGTAATCGAACGTGAATAAGTGGCTTTATTTAAAAGAGTAAATGTTTTAGGGCTAATTGTGGTGATACTTAACGAAGGATAAAGAATGTTGTAAGCTGTAGAAGTGTGCGCAAACGTTCCTGCTGAAGAAGTAACGGTAATATTGTTTCTAAAAACAATACCCGCCAATTGGTTTGTCACCGCTTGGCAACTACCCTTGTATTTGATACTGAATTGGTAGCTCGTAGCATTTGGCAAGCTGTTTGCTATAAATACTGGCGAGCCAAGGTTAGAGATATTACTCTCACGTACCTGAAAAGCACTCGTTTCCGTCACACTAGCCGCCACGTAAGTTATACCTGTTGGCAACGTGACTTGAATGCTAGCATTGTTCAACGTGGCACCCGAAAGGTTTTCAATTTTTACCTGATACGTGCCATTTTCAATGCCAATGTTCACCTCCGCTTGAGGAGTAGAAGTGATTTTGACAGCTTGTGCAAACACTAAGTTTGTACACACTACAAACAGACTTGCGAAATAAATGAATTGTTTTGACATGCCCTGATAGTTTAATTTCTACTCCACAGGGATAACGAAAAAGATGCCAGTTTATTAAAATACTAATTATCAACAACTTAAAAAAATGAGATAACAAATAAAAGTCCCATTTTGGGAACTTTGTCTAAAATCGGAATCAAATATTAGATTGAATGATTACCAACTATTTCTCAAACATCCCTCAACACTAGATTTAATAATGAATAGCCAGAAAGCCTACGGCTAAGCTAAACTTAAATAGTTTAGCTTAGCCGTAGGCTTTCAAAATTCCGCTCAACACATAAATATTCCCAAAAGGGGAAATTATTAAATTACAAAAAATATACAACTTACTGGTATTTAGATATTTAAAATAACGGCACATGATTTGAAATAGTATAAACGAGAAAAAACGTTAGCAATGAAAATCGCAACTAGATTACAAGACATTTTTACTTTGGCAAAACTTATTTTGCCTTATTATGCTTACAAGAATTCTTTAATAGATTCTTCATCTGAAAATATCAATGAAAAAGAAGGTAACAATGCTTTGCTAGCACTTGGGATTTCTGTTGTCAATCCTGGTAACTCCTTTGTTATGGGCGGATCAAGTTACATACTTGATTTCTCAAACCAATATTCAGTTAGCAAAGAATATACGAAAGACTCGTTTTACTACATCAACAATCCTGACGGCAGCATGCGTTGGGTATTTCCACAAGATCTAAAATATCCCACTTTCCTAAGTTTCTATAACGTTTCTTCTTTGAAATCGAAAGCAACAGTTTGGTTGATTAAAATAGCATTCAAAATCGGTGTACAAAAACTTATTACTTCAGGAAGCTTTCACATTTATTCAAAAGCCAAACCACATTTCAAACGATTTGTCTTTCCTAACCAAGTGGATAATTACTCCATTTTCATGGGTACCGTTGGGCCAAACAGGAAAGTCATTATCGAATTAAACAAAGGAAAAAAGACCAAACATTTTATAAAAGTAGGGCTGAACGATGAGAGTACAACTTTAATCAAAAATGAATTCAACATGTTGGATAAAGCCGAAAATTATGGTTTTCAATATGTTAAATCGCCTTATTCCTTCCTTTTCAATGAAGATAGAGCATTGATGCAACCTTCGTTATTCAACTCTAATAGTAAAAGAAGCTCGGACTGGAGTCAATTGCATACATTAGCCAAACTGGAAATGGAAATAAAAACCATCGAAAAATCTGTTCAAACGTTCGATTTTATCATCCAAATAAAAGAAAAACTCCACACTATTGTAGAGAAGAAAAACTCGAATCTTTTGTTGGAGAAATTAACGTTCAAACTGGAAAAAATATGTGCCGAAACTTCGCTTGAGAACGAAGTAGTGCCTACTTCCTTTTGTCACAATGATTTCACGCCTTGGAACATGTATGTGGAAGAAAAAGTATTGAAAGTGTACGATTGGGAATTGGCTGGAGACGCTCCCGTTTTGTCCGACTTGTTTCATTTTCACTTCCAAAAAGGAGTCATGCTGGAACAAAAATCGTATTCTGAAATAAGCCAAGACATTATGCAAGTACTTGAGCAGCCTGAATGGAAAGCATTTATAAAACTTCATTCCATCAATGTGCCATTCCAACTTTCGATGTACTTGGCCAAAACTGTTAGCTATTATTTGGCGGTTTACAACAAACAAGAGACCCTTCATTGGCAGGCAATCGCATTATTGAAAGTGTGGGATTCAGCTTTGGATGAAACGCTGGCGTGGCAAAATCCACTCTCTTTCAGACAGCAATTCATCTTGGATTTCTTTCAAAACATGCAAGACAAATCCTATGCTTATTTGAAATTCATCTACGGCACGTTGGACAACTTACCCACAGGTTCGGATTTGGATTTGTTGGTAGCAGATAATGATTTGAAAGCATCAATTAGCTTGATAGAGCAATCAGTTTTGGTGAAAAAAGTACGAATTGTAAGAAAGTCGTTTATGACTACAGTCCACATTTTCTTAAAGGATGAATCTTTTCTCAGCATTGATTTGATCACCGCTTTCAAACAAACGAACAACATCATGTTGGATGCCAAAACGGTATTGAAAGAACGTCAATTGGAAAACGGATTGTATGTACCCCATCCTAAACACAACTTCGAATACACATTACTGTTCTATCATTTAAATGGAAGTGACATCCCTCAAAGATACCGTCACTACTTTGGGGAATTACCAGAAAAAATCAAACACACTATTGAATCTTATCTGATTGGTAAATACTCTTTGAGTGTTGCCAAACTAGAAGACTTGTTTAACAAAAACGAAAAAATAGTTTCAATCTTAAGCGATAAAGTAGCTAGCCTTAACAAAAACAACGGGTTCTATGCCATCAGAAACAACTTCAACTACTTGATTGACACGGTAAAAGGCATCATAAATAACAGGGGTTTTATATTGACAGTAAGCGGTGTAGATGGTGCTGGTAAATCGACAATAATTGGAGAAATCAAGCAACTGCTCGAAACCAAGTATCGCAAAAAAGTGGTCGTGATTCGTCATCGTCCTTCTGTACTTCCAATTCTAAGTGCGTGGGTACATGGCAAGGAAAAAGCTGAAAAACTAACGACCGAACGCTTGCCTCGCACTGGCAACAATCAAAGCAAATTGAAATCTATTTTCCGATTCAGTTATTACTTAACAGATTACCTCTTCGGACAGTTTTATGTTTATTTCAAATACATTCTGAGAGGTAAAGTAGTGGTGTACGACAGGTATTATTTCGATTTCATTATCGATGCCAAACGTTCCAATATTGTGATCAATCCATTGATTCCTAAAGCTTTCTATTCGATGGTACAAAAACCGGAATTGAATGTGTTCTTGTATGCACCAGCAGCCGAAATCTTGAAAAGAAAACAAGAATTGAATGCTGAAGAAATTGAAGAATTGACAGCTTCTTACCAACAACTTTTTGGTGAATTGGCTAAAAAAGATAGCAAAAGTGAATACTTGGCCATCAAGAATATTCACTTGAAAGAAACAATGAATGCAATTGATCTTGAGATTACCAAAGTAGCCTAAACGAATAGATTCTCAAACTCGTCAAACTATGGAAAGGATATTAGTTACTGCCTATGCCGTGAACCCGTACAAAGGTTCGGAAGACGGAACGGGATGGAATTTGGTGAACCAAATTGCCCGTTTTCAGAAAGCAATCGTGGTAACGCGTGAAAACAATCGCAAACCTATCGAACAGTATATCAAAGAGAATAATGTGACTTTTGCGCGCAATCTTGAGTTTGTCTATTACGATTTGCCTTATTATCTCCGATTTTGGAAACGTGGCAACAAAGGTGCTTTGTTGTATTTCTATTTATGGCAATTATTTCTGCCACTGATGATTCGCAAGAGAAAAATAGAATTCGATATCGCACATCATCTCAATTTCCACAACGATTGGACGCCCACATTTCTTTGGTTGCTTGGCAAACCACTTGTTTGGGGCCCAATTGGTCATCATCCCAAAATGCCATTAAATTTTGTAAAACAATACGGTTTTGCAGCTTGGCTAAAAGACAGAGCCACTTGGTTGGTTAAAATCTTATTCTGGAACTTAGATCCGTTTTTGCGCCTTTCTTTGATTAAATCGGAAGCGATACTGGCCGTGAACAGTTCTGAAAAATTGGTTCACAGTCGTTTTGCTGATAAAATAACGGTATGCCAGCCGTGGCATCGGACAAAGCGATCCTTTCTACCAAACCAAAAACGGGATTCAACATACTTTCTGTAGGGCGATTTGTGGCTTTGAAAGGCTTTGATGTGACGATAAAATCGTTTGCCAAATTCTACTGTTCACTTCCTGTCCTTTCAAGAGTAGATGTGAAATTGACCTTGGTCGGCAAGGGCCCTGAAAAATCCAGACTAAAAAAAATAGCGATTGAAGTCGGAATAGATCACGCCATCAATTGGATAGAATGGGTAGATAAAGCAGATATGCAACGCATTTACCAAGAAGCTGATGCGTTTTTATTCCCTTCGCATGAAGGCGCAGGAATGGTGATTCCCGAAGCATTATCGTTTGGACTTCCCATTCTTTGTTTCGACAATTTTGGGCCAGGCGAATTGACTGATGATACTTGTGCCATTCGGGTAGCTTGTGGAAAATACGAAACAGCAATAACTGATTTTGCAGACGGCCTGAATAAACTGTTTTATGACCAAAATCTTCGAAATGAAATGGCCAGAAATGCTTATAAAAAATGGTCTGAAGAATTAAATTGGGAAACAAAAGGAAATGTCTTTCAAAAGATCTATGCCGACATCAGCGCAAAAAAAGCATGGATAATCCATGAAAATACTAACACCTCTGTTTCTTATCAAACCCAAATGCGTTCGTGCCACATGTTAGTCGAGTCTGAATTTCAAAGGTAAAAACAATGGAAACTACAAAACGAATTTTCTTTGTCCATTTGCTGAACGACTACAGCGGAAGCCCTTTGGTACTTTCTCATGTAGTCAAACAAATGGCTTCCCAAAACCAAGAGTGCCATGTATTTACCAATAATGCCAATTCAGGTTATTTGAGCGGAATCTCAGGTGTTCAGTATCATTCGTTTTTCTATACTTGGTCGAAATTCAAGCCGGTTACACTTTTGTTATTGCTTTTTAGTCAGACAGTTCTGTTTTGCAAAATTGCATTCCGACTAAAAAAAGGTACAATCGTTTATGTAAATACTGTTTTGCCCTTCGGGGCAGCTTTGGCAGGAAAATTGTTTGGCGCGAAGGTGATATATCATATTCACGAAACGTCCATCAAACCAGCTATTCTCAAGAATTTCTTATTTAGCATAGTCAACTTTACGGCTTCTGACACCATCTATGTTTCCAAGTTTTTGTACGATCAGGAAAAACTTGCCAAGCCAACAAATCATGTGGTATACAATGCTATTTCGAAGGAGTTTTTAGAAAAAACACAAAGCTATTTGAACACAAAAAAATCAGAAATATTTCAAATATTAATGCTTTGTTCTCTAAAAGAGTACAAAGGCGTTTGGGACTTTTACCAACTAGCTGTCAAGCTGCTTGACTATAGGTTTTGCCTCGTATTAAACACAACTGAAAAAGAGATTGAAACGTTTTTTTCCAAAGTTGAAATTCCCAAAAACCTGATTTTGCATCCTGTTCAAAAAAATGTACATCCATTTTATGCGCAAAGCCATTTGCTGATGAATCTTTCACATCCCGACAAGTGGCGCGAAACCTTTGGCATGACTGTCATTGAAGGCATGGCTTATGGATTGCCAGCGATAGTCCCACCAGTGGGTGGAATTTCAGAATTGGTAGATGATTGGGCAAATGGATTCAAAATATCGCACCAAAACGAAGAGAAAATGATTTCAACTATTCAACAAGTTGCAATAAATAAAGAAATGTATGAGATGTTGTCTGTGAATTCGGTATCTAGAATTCAGCAATTTTCGGAGGAAGTTTTTGCCAAACAAATCGCTCAGATTCTTTAATCCTTTCCCAAAAAGGGAATCATTTCCCTTTTCTGCTACATTTTCTCTTCTGTTTGTTTTAACAAAATACTGATTAACAATCAGTTATATTGTTTGGTCTGAATTTGGCATATATACAGACAAAAGAACACGGAATGAAAAAAGTAGCAATAATTGGCACCGCAGGAATCCCAGCTCGCTATGGCGGCTTCGAAACACTGGCACATCATTTGGTCGAAAACCTGAATACAAAATTTGACTTTACCGTTTATTGCAGCGAGAAATTTTATGCGCCCGAAGAACGAAAAAGCCATTTCAACGGAGCCAAACTGGTGTATTTGCCACTTAATGCTAACGGTCTACAAAGTATCATCTACGACATCTGGTCTATCATCCATGCGCTTTTTTATGCTGATTCGCTTATCGTGCTGGGTGTTTCAGGTTGTATCATGTTGCCGTTTATAAAGCTTTTTACCAAAAAGAAAATTATCGTCAATATAGATGGCTTGGAATGGAAAAGAGGCAAATGGAGCTTACCAATAAAAAAGTTCCTACAGTTCTCTGAACGAATGGCTATCAAATTTTCAGATGCTGACATTACTGATAATGCCGCTATAAAACGTTATACTGCTCTCACTTACAAAACTTTAAGTTATTTAGTAGAATATGGAGCTGATCACGTTTTAAAAGTAAAAGCTGAAAAGGAAGACATAAATAAATATCCCTTTTTAAATAGTAATTATGCATTTAAAGTATGCCGTATCGAACCAGAAAATAATGTTCATACTATACTAGGAGCATTCAGTCAAATACCTTCCAAAACATTAGTTGTTGTTGGAAATTGGAACAAAAGCGAATACGGAATTCAACTAAAAGAAAAATATAAAGAATTTCATAATATTATATTATTTGACCCTATATACAACCAACGAGAACTAGATGTATTACGATCCAACTGCCATGTTTATATACATGGACACAGCGCAGGTGGTACAAATCCTTCTTTAGTTGAAGCAATGTATTTAGGACTTCCGGTTATTGCTTTTGATGTGAGTTATAACATCGCCACAACTGAAAATAAAGCTCTCTATTTCACTAACGAGAGTTCTTTAGTTCAACTTCTCAAAAGTATCAACGGTGCAGAATTGTTTGAAAACAAAACTTGGATGGAAAAAATAGCCGAACGGAGATACACTTGGAAAATCATTGCGTCCAAATATGAAGCTCTTGTATTAGGTTTTGATTTCAACTACCATAAAAAGCCGCTGTATTCACGACTGGCCAATCTGCCAAAAGACAAGCTTACCGACATGGGAATGGCACATTTACATCAACATAAACTTTTCTTCGAATAACAATCTCAAAATTACGATCATGAAAACAACTCTTTTTCAAAACGATGAGTTCTCGATGGGAGCCATCTTTCTTGCAAGTGCTTTGGTTAGCCTGCTCGTCACGCCACTGATTATCAAGGCGGTGAATCACTTTCAATTGCTGGATTCGCCCGATCATCGGAAGGAACACAAAATTCCGACCCCTACAATGGGTGGCATATCGTTCAGTATTGTCTTTCTTATTTTTGCTTGGTTTTGGAAATCTGGCTTACCAGAAATACAGTTCTGGACCATTTTGGGTGGTGTGTTGGTGCTTTTTCCCATCGGAATGATTGACGATACCAAAGGTATTTCTGCCATGAAAAAACTGGGAATCGAAATGGTATTGGGCTGTATGTTAGTCGTTTCTGGACTTGGAGTAAACGATTTACATGGTATTTTGGGATTTCATGAATTGGCACTTTGGCAACAATACGCTTTCAACATCGTGCTGATGGCTGGTTTGATCAATGCTTTCAACCTGATAGACGGAATCAACGGTTTGGCTGGAGGAATTGGCCTCATCAACTCACTTGTGTTTGCTGGCATCTTTTACCTACAAGGAAATATCGCTTTTGCCTTATTGGCTTTGTCTTTCTCTGGCGCATTGCTTGGTTTTTTGAGATATAATTTCAATAAAGCCAAAATTTTCATGGGTGATACAGGTTCATTGCACCTTGGTTTGATGATGGCCGTGTTTGGCGTTCAGGCAATAAAAGGAAACCCGATTTCTGAATTCACGCATACCGATATTTTGTTAATGGTATCCGCTATCTGGTTGGTGCCAGTATTCGATACCATTCGAGTATTTTCTGTTCGAATTTCAAAAGGGATGGGGCCTTTCACGCCCGACAAAAGACATGTACATCATTTGCTCATCAAGTCTGGCTTAAATCACATGAAAGCGGCCATCAGTTTGTATATCGCCAACATCGTCTTGATTGCCTCTGTAACATTGTTTCCATCTGTCAACCCCACGTTCAATTTTCTTTTACTATTTGTAGAAGCCATTTTATTGATGGAAATCCTGACGTTCAACAGGCTGATCAACTTCTACAAAGGGACTAAAAAAGCGTTTGGCAAAACATCACAACTCATTTACGGACAATTGTATATAAACAAGTAATACAATGGAAATCAAAGATTTGAAAATATTTATGGTCGAAGACAACGAACTCTTCGCACACATGATTTCTGCTGCCCTCGCAAGCCAATATGGTTACAACGTGGTAGTTTTTTACACGGGAGAAGACATGTTGAAACGAATACATGAGAAGCCAGACGTGGTTTTGTTGGACTTCCAACTCGACAGTTCGAATCTGAACTGCATGAATGGCGACAAAGTGCTTGAGCAAATCATGCAACTTCAACCTCACACAAAAGTGGTCATCATCTCATCTCAAGATGATTTGGAGCAAGCCATTGAGTTATTGAAATACGGTGCTTGCGATTATATTTGCAAAGACCTGCAAAGCGTCAATAATATTGCTACCACGCTCCAACGATTGATAGAATTGATGAATCTAAAATCAGAGGTTAGTTATTACAAAAACAAGTCTAGCAAGGAACAAAAAAGACTTGCTATCATGATGAGCGTGGTTTTTGTTGGCTTGGTCGTGTCTTACTTTTTAGGATAATTCCTCTTTGAATTCTTGTACGATGTCTTCCAGCGTGTCGATAATTTGTTTCGACAGCTGGTTGATAACTTTGGTTTCTTTCTTAGCATTGGCAAAATCTTCTAAGTTTTGAATCGGAACTTTAAGTTGCTCGATGCCCATTGCGTTGATCGTGGTTTTGAGCTTGTGAGCCATGGCCGAGAGATTTTCCATGTTCCCATTTTCGCAAGCCAATCGTAGTTTTCCGAGCGATTCAGGAACAGTATCGACAAAAATGGCCATCAGCTTTTTCTCAAAATCTTTGTTGCCGTTCGAAATCTGTTGCAGCTTACTGAAATCGTACAATCCTTTGGTGGTCTTTGCTACTGAAATGATTTTTTTTGTTTCCTCAGGAAGCAATGACAAAATCTTGCTATAAAGTTCTGCTTCGTTGAAAGGTTTGGAAAGATAATCGTTCATCCCAAATCCAATAAAACGCTCTTTTTGGCCTTTTAATGCGTTGGCAGTAAGGGCAATAATCGGAATATTCGATTTCGGCAATTTGCGATTTCTGATTTCGACAGTAGCTTCGACACCTCCAAGTTCTGGCATTTGAATATCCATCAAAATAAGATCGTACTCATTTTTGAGCCACTTATCTATCGCTTCCAAGCCATTTTTGGCAGTATCTACCTCCATGCCCCACGATTTTAGAAGTTCACAAGCCAAAAATTGGTTTATCTCATTGTCTTCTGCTAATAAGATTTTAACATGTTCCATTTTTTGAAACTCCACAACTTCATCCTCAAGAATTTTAGGTTGATTTTCTAGCTTGCCAATGTTGTAGGTTAAGCTAAATGTAAAAACAGATCCTTTCCCGTATTCACTTGCTACCTCAATCTTGCCACCTTGCATTTCAACTAAGTTTTTGCAAATAGCCAAACCTAATCCTGTTCCACCAAACTTTCGAGTGGTATCACTTTGTGCTTGAGTGAAACTATTGAATATAGTGTCAATCTTATGTCTATGAATTCCAATTCCTGTATCTTTTACCCAAAATAACACCTCTACCTTATCTTTTACTATTTTTGCATTTACAGACAATTCCACGTTGCCATTAACAGTGAATTTGATAGCGTTATTCAATAAATTGGTCAGGATTTGCGTAAGTCTGTATGGATCTCCATTTACATAAAAAATAGTCGCTGGCAAATTACCGACAAGTTGAATTCCTTTGTCATCTGCTTTATAGGTCAGCGATTTCAGTGCATTATGAGTAATTTCCGTCAGGTCGAAGTCGATAGATTCAAGTGTTAATTTCCCAGCTTCAATTTTGGCCAAGTCCAATACATCATTAATAATGACTAGTAAATTATCGGCTGAATATTTGATAGCATGTAGGTATTCAGACTGCGAATCGGTCAACTCGGTTTTGTTCAGGAGATTAGCCATCCCGATGATTCCGTTTAGCGGAGTCCGGATTTCGTGGCTCATATTAGCCAAGAAAGTCTCTTTGGATTTGCCTGCTTCCTCGGCTGCTTCTTTGGCCTTTGTCAATGTTTCTTCCGTTATCTTAGCATCCGTTACATCAATGTAGCTGCCCAGCATTCTATAAGGATTTCCATTTTCGTCCCTCAAAGCAAAGCCTCGACACATGATCCATATGACGTGTCCTTCTTTGTGCATAAAGCGGAGCTTGTATAGATATGGAGTATTTTTTTCGAAATGGCTCTTCAAAATTTCTTGCGCTAAAACAAGATCGTCAGGATGCATGATTTTATACCACATCGAAATACTTGGCTCGAATTCGGATTCCTGATAGCCAAACATTTGGATCAAACGCTTATTGAAAAACACATGGTTTGTTTTGATGTCCCAATCCCAAATTCCGTCATTGGTGGCCTCTATGATCAAACGATATAGTTCTTCGCTCTTTTTGAGTTCGTCTTCAATTCGTTTCCTATCCGTGATATTCATCCCATACCCCAAGACCATTTTTAGCGATTTGTCTTGGTTTAGGACAGGAAAAAGAGTGCGCAAATAATGAATTGTTCCTCCTTTGTTATCGTCTAATTTTTCTTCCCACTGCAATGGCTTTCCTGTGAGTTTTACTCGGCCAAACTTTTCTCTTCTGACATCTGCAAGCGAAATGGGTTTTTTTCGATATTCACAATAATCATAATCTGTTTTTCCAATGATCCATTTGCGTAATTCAGGATTGGCTATGCCAATAGGATTTACAAAAATGTATTCGTGATCTGGGCTAAAAGCAGCTATATCAGAAGGGAGAGAATTCAGAATTCCTTCATAAAATTCTTTTTGCGAATCCAACCTGTCCATTAAAACATAAATATCCTTCATGTTTATTTCGTTTGCTTTCATCATCTGTAGCAAATCGGGGGTGGGGTCGCTCAACGAAAAATCGGAAAGCAGGAGTTTATTTTGTAACAAATCCTCTTCTTTTG
>JAYVIX010000171.1:0-4686 GCA_043769845.1 Cytophagales bacterium | reverse complement strand
AAATTTGTTCGAAGCGTTCGTCATCGGTAGTAGCAGGCAGAAAACTGATGTCGCCCGGATTGTCTATAATACGCTGTATATCACTTTTTTTAAGTCCTTTTTTTGTCCCGATCCGAATCAGGATTTCTTTTTCAGAATCGTCTATATTTCCGTCTGCACTACTCAAAGCCACCAAGTTTCGAATATGGTTTTTGAGTTGTTTGGTCTTTTTTGATTCAAATAAATCGAACATATTCTTAACAGTAGTGTTGCAGTAAAATTAGAAAATTGTAATCCAAATCTGTCGAACCTAGGAGGCTATTTAATGCGTTTTTAATTAGTGTATAATAATTCATTTGATTTGAACATTGCATAAAGGATTAATTAGAAAATAATTAAACGGCTAAAAATACAAAAACGGTATCTTCGCACGTTTTTCTCAAAGAACGCTTTTGCCCAATGAGAATTTTTGTAACTGTACTAGCTTTTATCGCCACTTTCGATACCTACGCCCAAGTGGTTGGCGGCCACGCTATTTTTGATTTTCTGAACGTGCCAGTCAATGCACATGTGGCAGGGTTGGGTGCACAGAATGTATCGGTATTTGATCGAGATCCGAGTTTGTTTATGTCCAACCCAGCCTTGCTGAACAAGAAAATGGACAAGCGGTTTTCACTCAATTATTTGCCTTATTTGGCCGATGTTAAGGCAATTTCTTTGGCTGGCGCATACAATATTCCGAAAGCTGGTCTATTTTCAGTCGGTTTCAAATACCTCGATTATGGCCAAATGGATCAACGTACAGAATCTGCAGATTTTGTCGGAACTTTTGGATCCAAAGACTATGCCATTGTGGTGGGCAAAAGCCACACGATTGGCAATTTTACGCTCGGAATGAATGCCAAATTTCTAGGTTCAGAATTGATTTCCTATAAAACATACGCTTGGGCAGTAGATGCAGGAGTATTGTTCAAGCATCCAAAAGAAGATTTCACCGTTGGGATGGCCATCAAAAACATGGGCAAAGTGGTGAAAAAATACACTCCCACTTCCAAAGATTCGCTTCCTTTTGATGTACAAATAGGTAGTAGCTACAAATTTCGGCATGCACCATTGCGTGTTTCGCTTACTGGGCATACTTTAAATAAATGGGACATTGTGTACAACGACCCCAATTTTAGTACAAAAGTGGACGAGGAAGGCAATGCCGAATTCAAAAAAGTAAGAAATGCCGAACGTTTGATGCGTCACCTTACATTTGCGCTTGAGATTTTGCCAATAAAATATGTGGATATTCGTTTCGGTTACAATTATTTGATGAGTCGCGAACTGAGCCTTACAGACGGAATCAGTGCGGCTGGTATTAGCCTTGGAGGTTGTGTTCGGTTTGACAGATACGAAGCTGGCTTTACGCACACCATTATTCACCGATCTGGCGGAAGCAATGTGTTTACTGTAAACGTAGACCTAGGTTCTGGTTACAAAAGATTGTAATTTTGACCTTTCACATTTATACAAAGTAAGTAGTTCGTCTTAAATATTCGACACGTAAATACTTGATTTTGTGTTAGATACAGAACTATTAACTTTTAACTACTTAAATGGAAGATAATTTTATACAAAATCTTACTCCTCAGCAAATTGTAGCTGAACTCGACAAATACATCATTGGTCAAAGCGAAGCGAAAAAAAATGTAGCCATTGCCTTGCGCAACCGTTGGCGCAGAATGAACGCCAGCATTGATATGCGCAAAGAAATTGTGCCGAATAATATCTTGATGATAGGCGCAACTGGAGTTGGCAAAACGGAGATTGCGAGGCGTTTGGCCAAATTGGCAGACGCTCCTTTCATAAAAGTAGAAGCTTCTAAGTTTACCGAAGTAGGTTATGTAGGTCGCGATGTCGAAAGCATGGTGCGCGATTTGGCTTTCCAGGCCGTAAACATGGTCAAGAAAAAGAAAAAAGAAGAAGTCAAAGAAAAGGCCGCTTTAATTATTGAAGATATAATCCTTGAAGCCTTAATTCCGCCAGTAAAACAGCCCGCCAATCAGCCTGCTATGTCGTTTGGGCTTGCCAACGAGCAAAACGATGACGATGTAGAATTGAATAATAAAACCCGCGAGCGTTTCCGTGAAAAATTGCGTAATGGCGAGTTGGAGCAACGCAAAATCGAAATCAATGTGCCACAAAATGCTACGGCAAACGTGGGAGTGATCGGGCCAAATCCGATGGACGAAAATTCGATGATGAACATTCAGGAAATGATTTCTGGAATGCTTCCGCAGAATAAAAAGAAAAGAAAAGTAACGATCGAAGAAGCCCGTAAGATTTTGTTGGACGAAGAATCGGCCAAGCTCATCGATATGGACGAAGTGAAAGAAGAAGCCATCTGGAAAACCGAAAACCTTGGCATTATTTTCATTGATGAAATAGACAAAATCGCCCGCTCAAACAAAGCGGGTGGCGGTGCCGATGTGAGTCGCGAAGGCGTACAGCGCGATTTGCTTCCGATTGTGGAAGGCTCTACAGTGAATACAAAATTCGGAATCGTCAATACCGACCATATTTTGTTCATTGCCGCTGGCGCATTTCACTTCTCAAAACCATCCGATCTGATTCCTGAACTTCAAGGTCGTTTCCCGATTCGTGTCGAACTAGAAAAACTGACCAAAGAGAATTTCTATCAGATCCTGAAAACACCAAAAAATTCGCTCACCAAACAATACGAAGCGTTATTTTCGACAGAAGGAATCGAATTGGAATTTGAAGATGACGCAATTCTTGAAATGGCAGAAATCGCTTTCAATGTGAATTCTGAAATTGAAAATATTGGTGCAAGACGTTTGCAAACTATTGTTAGTCAGCTTTTAAACGAGTTCCTTTATCAAATTCCAGAGAATAGCCCAGCAGGGAATAAAATTGTAGTAACCAAACAAATGGTGCAAGAACGCCTAGGAAGTTTGGTTCAAAATAAAGATTTAAGCAGATACATACTTTAGAGGTGTAAGGTTTTTGGGGATTACAGAACACTTTTCGTTCTGTGAAGACACAGAAGTTTAAAAGTTGCTAAGCTTTTTCTTCCTTAAGCCTAAAAAAATGATCTAAACTTTATTTATGCTAAAATTGGATTCGCTTAATTAAAAAATCATGCTAAAAAATTCTACAATCATTTTTGTTTTTCTATTTGGTTTGATTCAGATAGGCAACTCTCAGCCTGTTATCACTAATGGCAATTTCGAAACATGGGATGTTTTTGGAATACCAACGCCTTGGTATGGGTCAACTTTTAGTGGTAGTTTCATGCAAACTTCAGATGCACATTCTGGAAGTTCGGCTTTAAAACTACAAAACAAAGCAGGAAGCAGTACTTTTCTTTCGGCTAGTTTCAAGAAGACAGGAACAAACTATCCAGCCAAATTGAAAGGGTTTGTGAAATACACCATTCCCGCTGGCGAAAAAGCTACAATCACAGTGCGTTTAGGTCGCAAAGACAGCACTAGTACACAGGTCACCACTTATTTGTACGAGATTGGCTGGGCTCGTTTCACTGGCAATTCTAACGGTTACATTCCGTTTGAAATAACATTAGACTACAAACTGGACGATGTGACTTTCTTTGAGAGGAAAGATTTCAATATCTATGACGTCAAAATATCAGGTTATGATGAACGAGCCGACATAAGCTCATACTCGTCTACAATCACAGCTAATTCTTCTATTTTGATAGATGATTTAGCTTTTGAGGGAACATCTGCTTTGAGTTATACAGATGGTAATATTACGGAATCGTTTGAAGATTGGGGCAACATGGATGGCGATGTATATCCTCGTACATGGATTAATGGATTGAACGTAGACAGTAATTTTTTGAAAAATGCGACCAAAAGCAGTGATGCAAGTGTTGGGAATTTTGCATTGAGAATTTCACAATCTGAGCTTAACAAGACTTTCGATGTAAGCAGGGAATTTGTAAACAGAGATCCTGCCAAAAAATTGAGTATGAAACTTAAATATAATTTAGGACCTCATGATACACTTTCGGCACTCATCGTTCAGAGTCAATTTGCGGCATATGACTTCGGATTCTCTCTCTCAAACGCAAGCAAAACAGTCTATACCGAAGTGCTGTCTGACATGTCGATGTTTGCCAAAGATTCTATCTGCTATCTTTTTATTCAATTGAAAAAGGGGGCAAAAAGCAACACTATTCCTTTTGCATTGATTGATGATATCAAAATGGTATCTATCACAGGACTGAATGATGAAACTACAATTTCAAAATCGTTGACAGTTTCGCCAAATCCATCGACCACAGGTAATTTTGAAATTAAAAATGTGTCTGGCGATCAATTTGAAATAGTAGATATCAGAGGTCAGGTAATGAACAATGTGCCACTTCAAATGAGCGAAGAAAATGTGCTGGTAAATTTAAGTAATTACCCACGAGGTATTTATTTCCTAAAAGACACAAAAGGTAGAATTGCTCGTTTGGTTTACTAACCGAGTAGAAACTCTACATCAAAAAAAGTCCCGATCTTTTTGAGATCGGGACTTTTTTAAAACTCGAATACAGATCTATATCCTCTCAAATACCTCCAATTGCTTCTATTATTAACCTGACGGTAATATATAGTGATTTTTTCGTATATTTGTGTCATGGAAAAGACCGATTTACGTTATGAAAGTGCGGAAGTAAGATTAGCCTTC
>JAYVIX010000170.1:0-27117 GCA_043769845.1 Cytophagales bacterium | reverse complement strand
CGCCCGTGCTTTATCGGTAAAAAACAAATTGGAAGCGATGGGAATTGCAGCTAACAAACTGAAATACAAAGGTTACAGTTTCAGTAAACCAATAGCAACTAACCAAACGCCAGAAGGAAGACAAATGAACAGGCGTACCGAATTTCTGATTTTGAAAAACACCCAAGAAGCGGCCGCTACGGATGCAAAATAAGAGTATTCGTACTTTTTTTAGCTTAAAAAATAAAAGAATAATAATTCATATATTTTGGATAGCGCCTCTTTTGTTTTTTTTATTTCTGCCAAGTATTCGTTTCAAGAAATCACATTCGACTGTCTTACTCGATTCTGACAATCAATTACTTGGCGCCTCGATAGCCCAAGATGGACAATGGCGATTTCCTGAAGTCGATTCCGTTCCCTACAAATTCGAACACGCGATTCTGCTTTTCGAAGACAAGCATTTTTACCAACATTTTGGCTTTAATCCAGTTTCGTTTGCACGTGCGTTGTATATCAATTTGAAATCGGGTCGAATCAAACAAGGAGGAAGTACGCTCACGATGCAAACCGTGAGGCTTTCGAGAGACAATCCTTCGAGAACAATTGGCGAGAAAATACTTGAGATATTTCTCTCATTACGAAGCGAAATCACGCTTTCAAAAACCGAAATTTTGAGTCTTTATGCATCACATGCGCCATTTGGGGGAAATGTGGTGGGTTTGGAAGCGGCTTCTTGGCGCTATTTTGGTCGCAAACCTCACGAACTTTCTTGGGGCGAATCAGCTTTGTTGGCCGTTTTACCCAATAGCCCTTCCTTGATTTATCCAGGCAAGAATCACAAAATCTTGTTGGCCAAACGCAATAGGTTGCTGCGCAAATTGTTGGCCGAAAATAAGATAGACATCGCTACTTGCGAACTGGCCGAAATCGAACCACTGCCACAAGCTCCCAAACCATTGCCTCGTTTGGCGCCTCATTTGCTCGATCGGGTTAGTCAAAATGGGTTTTCAGGCCAACGAATCGTCAGCAGCATTCGGTCAAAATTACAGGTACAAACAACCAATTTGCTTCAATATTACCATTCCAAACTCAAAAGCAATTCGATCCATAATGGAGCGATACTAGTGATGGAGGTAAAAACAGGAAAAGTGCTGGCGTATGTGGGCAACACTTTGGGCGAAGATCCCAGCCTTGGGCATGATATGGATCTGATTGCGGCCGAGCGGAGTTATGGTAGTTTGCTAAAACCCATTTTATATGCCGCCATGCTCGAAGAAGGCACTTTGTTGCCCAAAATGTTGGTGGCCGATATTCCTACCAATATGGCCGGTTATAGGCCACACAATTTTTTCAAAGAATACGATGGTGCAGTGCCAGCCAATGAAGTGCTTGCTCGGTCGCTCAATGTGCCATCTGTCAGAATGTTGCACCAATATGGCACCCAACGTTTTCATACCATGTTGCAACATGTAGGCATCAGTACGCTTAGCAAACCTGCCGGCCATTATGGACTTTCCATTATCTTGGGTGGCGGAGAAGCGACACTGTGGGATCTGACGGGAATGTATGCTTCAATGGCTCGAAGTTTGATTTACGAAAAAACAAGTTTTGCATCGCCTATTCTTCTGAAAAACAGTATTTTAGATTTGAAAATGCAGCAACCGCAACTGAGTCCAGCCAGCATGTATCTGACATTAGATGCAATAGCCGAGAGCAAACGGCCAGGCAATGAAGGACAATGGCTTGATTTTGCTACTTCTCAGAAAATCAGTTGGAAAACGGGCACCAGCTATGGTTCGCGCGATGCTTGGGCAATAGGAGTCTCTGGTAAATATGCGGTGGGTGTTTGGCTCGGAAATGCCAGTGGCGAAGGGCGTGCAGGGCTCACAGGCGTAGGCACTGCTGCACCACTTATGTTTGATGTTTTTGAATTACTCCCAAAATCGAAACCACTTTCGATGCCTCGCAAGGGCTTTATTACGTTACCTATTTGTAGCAAAAGTGGATTTAAAGCTTCTGCCAATTGCGAAAGATCAAGCCAAACGATGGTACAAAATGCTGGCATGAAAGCGGCCGTTTGTCCTTTTCATGCCCTCATTCATGTAGACAAATCCGAAATATACCGTGTTGGAAGCGATTGTGAAAGTGTTTCAGACATGAAACATAAAACATGGTTTGTGTTGCCTGCGATTCAAGAATGGTATTACAAATCGAAACACCCCGATTATTTTCCATTGCCCGATTGGCGTCCCGATTGCCAAACGGCAGGCAAAGCTCAGAAAAACATGGAAATCATCTATCCGAGGCGGTTTGCTCGAATATTTATTCCGAAAGAGATAGACGGAAAATTAGGAAAAACCGTCTTTGAAGTTGCCCATCGGAAACCAGAAACAATCATTTTTTGGCACGTAGACGATGATTTTCTATCCGAAACTCGAGATTTTCATCAGATTTCGGTACAGCTAGACGAAGGTTGGCACACGCTTACCTTGGTTGATGCGCATGGCGAAAGCTGCCAAGTGAAATTTGAAGTGCTCGGAAAACGCAAATGAGTTTGTGTATTAAAAAATAAGTCTTACTTTTGCATCCCATTACGGAGATTGTAGCTCAGTCGGTTAGAGCGCCTGATTGTGGTTCAGGAGGTCGCGGGTTCGAGACCCGTCTTTCTCCCTTCAAAAAGCTACCTTTTCGGGTAGCTTTTTTGTTTTAGGTATTGTTGAAAAATCATAAAGATTGAAACAAAAGTTGCTTTAGAATATTTCCCAAAAAACGGCTTGATTTTTATTCCTTCGTCAAATAGGAAGTCAATTAACTTCTGCGATAGTGAAACGCACTATACAAGACCGTCAGATTGTGATTTTTGAAATAAGCTATTTTTATCCTAACCACAACATTTTCAATATGTTGTGCAGATTCTGTTCAGGTACCTTTCAAAGCATATTACATGTTATTGCGTTCAATTTTTTTGATAAAGTCCTTGCTTTTCAGCTTTTTAGGCGTATTTAGCTTCAGTTTACTTCAATCTTGTTGAGAATCTTACTTCTTCAATAATATTTTTGGATTTTAGGACTATTTTTTTGGATTTTTTGAACATAACAATTCTTTAACACAAATCGCCATTGGAATAGTACAATTACTGATTTTCAGGCTCTTCTTTAACTAATTTTATTGTTTGATATTTGTATATGCCATCTTGCCTAGCCTGTATTTAGGTAGCGCAAGAGGTTCAAAACAAACCATTTACAATAATAACATGTTAAAGAAAATCGCAATTTTAGTAGGGTTAGTGTTTGCCTCCTATTATGGTTTTTCCCAAACGATTACTCCAGGTACGAGGAGCAACAGGGAAACAGGCACATATTACGACATGACTTCTTTTGATTCCTCGCCTTTTGAAGACTACACCTTTGATGGCGTAGTAGACACATTTAAAAGTTGGATCAATTTCAGGATGCTGAAACCGAAAAATTATTCGGTGTCTAACACTGAAAGGTATCCACTAATCGTGTTTTTTCATGGTGCTGGCGAAGGAGGACGTGCACCATACAGTGGCGATGCTTTTGATCTGACAGATCCACGATACGACAATAACGACTATCACTTGATTCATGGTGGACAGCCATTTATGAATGCTAAGAATTCCAATAAATTTCCAGGATTTGTGTTGTTTGCCCAAAATGATTACAGATCATGGGGGAATTCGGGAGAAGGTTCAGAGCCTTTGTCTAGAAACATTGCAAAAGTGATCGAATTGATCGAAACGATGGTAAGAGATTATAATGTCGATCCATTTAGGATTTATGTAAATGGTCTATCTAATGGAGGTTTGGCTACTTGGGCTGCTGTGTATAACCGACCAGACTTATTTGCGGCCGTGGCTCCTATGTCAGCCAAAGGAGATACTTCTATGATTCCGGTGATTGGCAGCACTCCATTATGGATTTTTCAGGGAGGAATGGATGCCAACCCTTCACAGTATCTTTCAGATTTCATGTATGCTGAAACGAAAAAAAGAGGAGGAGATATTCGTTACACCTTATATCCTGAAGTAGGACATGATACTTGGAACTACGCTTGGGCTGAGCCCGATTTTTTCAGCTGGTTGTTATCAAAAAGAAAAAATGACATACATGTTTGGGGAGGAGACTCAACTATTTGCCTTGGCGGTAGCGTAAAACTAGGAGTAGCGGCAGGATTAGACGAATACCTTTGGTCGAACGGAGCTACCACCAATGAAATTGTAGTGAATGCACCTGGTACGTTCACATTGAAAATACGCAGAGGTACTATTTGGTCGGATTGGTCGAAACCAGTAGAAATAAAATATAAAACAACAACTCCATCTGCTATCATTAGGCCATCTCAAAGCTTGTATATTCCTTCGATTGCAGGAGTAAGTGTGGTTCTTAGCACTTCGCTTGCCTATGAGAAATACGTTTGGTCTACTGGTGCAACAACACCAACAATTACGGTCTCCACTCCAGGGGCATATTCTGTGAATGTAACAGCGGAGGATAAATGTCCAAGTTCTTCTGTTATTCCTGTAAACGTAATTAGTGCAGGTACAAATGTTGTAGGACGCCCGATTACCCCTATCAATATTGTGGCTGCGGCCGTTTCAGAAAGTAGCATAAAAGTAAATTGGTCTGACAATAACACGACCGAAACTGGTGTTGAGATTTTCAGATCAACAGTTTCAGGCTCAGGATATAGATACATTGCAACAGTACCTGCCAATTCTACCGAATTTGTGAATGTTGGCTTGGCTGGTTCTACCAACTATTATTACAAAATAAGAGCAGTGAATGAAGTAGGTGCTTCTAATACCAGCGTAGTAGGCACTTTGGCAAGAACGTTGGATGATAATAATCCACCAAGTATGCCAGGTAATTTGACAGTAACAAATGGCTTGACCGCAACTCTCAATTGGGAATCATCAGTTGATAATATTGCAGTAGCCAAATATTTGATTTACAGAAATGGGGTGCTCCTAGATAGTACTGTCAACACCACTTACACAACTGCAAAACTGAATGCAGGAACTAGATATACTTTCTATGTGTATGCAAAAGATTTGAGTAAAAACCTTTCTCAAAGTAGCAATCAAGTATCTATTGTTACTCCGAATGGTGGCATGGTAGATTATTCATTTTATACAGGTTCGTGGAATTCGATGCCTGATTTTGCTACACTCACACCTACTTCAACGGGTCAGGTGAACAACTTCAATCTATCGCCAAGAACTCAGAATGATTACTTTGCTGTCAAGTTTCAAGGGTATTTGAAAATCAAAGTAGCTGGAGCATATACCTTTTTCACCAAATCAGACGATGGAAGTAAATTGTACATTGGAGGATTTAGCGAATCGAACTTATTGGTTAATAATAATTATTTGCAAGGACCAACCGAGCGTTCAAATGCTACTAAAAAATCACTAGCAATAGGCTACTATCCAATATATGTCACTTATTTTGAAAAAACGGGAGGCGAATTTTTGGAGGTGAAGTATAGTGCTGTTAAGATCACTAACGGAGTCCCCACTGCAACTTCGGTACTTTCAAAACAGTTTATTCCTGATTCATTACTTTCTCGCACGATACCTCCTTCTGTATCGGATGTGCCTAAGGTTCCTACTTCTATCTCAGTTCAGCAGACCATAGGTTCCCCATCTGTACTTACGACTTGGAGTTCTTTTTCTTCTACATACAAAACGGAGATTTATCGTTCCATCTCGGCAAGCACAGACTTTGTTCTTATCAAAACAGCGGACGAGGGCATCACCACATATACAGATGCTAGTATTGAACAGAATATCAGATACTACTACAAGTTCAGATCAATCAGTATCAATGGAGAATCTCCGTTCTCGGCTAATTATTCGCTAATAGTTTCAGGTTTTCCGCTTGCAGTAACAGAGTTGAGAACTACTTCATTCGATCACCAGAATGTTAATCTGTCATGGAATGATAATTCGGATAACGAAACAGCGTTTATTATAGAAAGAAAAATAGGAAATGCTGCTTTTGCTACCGTAGCAACCGTTCCATCGAATAGTGTATCATTCACCGATATTATTTCAATACCAGGTATTACTTATACCTACAGGGTTGTGGCAAGAAATGCCCTAGGTAAAGCGTCTCCTTCCAATGAATTGATTGTTAAAGTGCCTTTGCCTGCGATTGCGTATCAAGGCGATTGGAAAATGGCGGCTTTGCAAGTAATCGACTCTTATGCATTGCCAGAATTGGTACAAGCTTTATTAAATAAGGAAGACTTTTTAGCCAAAACATCAATAACGGCCGCCTCTACCAGAACCATCACCATGCAACTGCCAGCTATGACTGAAGGTGGAATGATGATCTATAATATCGAAAATGGAATAGCTACTTCGCTTGTGAAATTATTCACTTCTTCGAATTCGACAAATGGAACAGATGGGACTTGGGCTGAAGTTGTAGGAAACTATGTGACTGACAGGAACGATGATCTTCAAAAAATAGATTTGCCCGTTTCAACTGCTTCCAAATGGTATAGAGCACAGTTTACCAACAATGGTACTGCAAGTATTGTCTTGAAGGAATTAGGTTTATATGCTTTTAAACCCAATGTGCGACATAATTATATCTTGCTTTTAGGTGCTTCTATTGAAGAAATTGCAGGCGGATTCACCGATTTCAAAAACGAAATATTAGCACAATTCCCAGGAACACAACCTGTTGTTTTTAATTTAGCGGAATCGGGCACAAATGCACAAGGTTTGAGCACAGAACTTCAGTCGATACTTGATCGTCATCCAAAAGCGGGGTATGTAATGATTCATCAAGGAGGAAATAATATTAGCCAAATACGTCCGCTTACTTATGACAAGCTTGGTTCTTATCAGGTATTGAATGACTTTCTTGGCTACTTGCAAAATATTATTGTCAGATGTAAGGATGCCGGAAAAATAACGGTACATGCACGCATTTCTTTCAGAGATTATAAAGTAGATCCGAAAGTGAATGATGGTAAAAACCAAGAATTTGGCTCACTTCCATACAATTTGCTATTAGACAAAATCACGAAACAGCAAACACCTGAGTTTTACGATACACTTGAGCGCAGGCCTCGCATGGATCTTTACGAGTTCACATTAAACAACCAATCGGTCTTGAATAATGACGGAATTCATCCTAAAACAGGCATGGGCTATTTGTATGTACGTAGATGGGTAAGTTCTCCAATTAGGTATTTCTATACAGGTACATTTCCTGAACCGACTCCATATACCGAGTATCGCCCAAATCTTCGTATTGATGCTAGCAATGCGGTGATTAACGCAGAAATTTCTCATACTCCAGAAGATATTTTTAATGCTCGAATACTTGTGGATCAAATCGGAGATCGTGCGGTGCGTATTCCGTTACATGTTCGTCTCGACAATATTGAAGCTGGTATCTATCCTGCTGTTCCAGATGCGCCAAGTAGTTTGGTGGTATCTTCTACCATCAATTCGGCAAACTTGTCTTGGACAGATAACTCTAGCAATGAGACGTATTATAAGATCTTGAAGTCAGTGGGCGACACTTCTAATTATCAAGTGGTCACTACTTATCTGCCTGAAAATACCACTTCGTATGTCGACAATGGCTTAAATGCCCACACTACCTATCACTACAAAGTGCTTGCTGGAAATTCTGGCGGAGCTAGTGAGGCGTTAATCACCTCGACCACTACTCTGAATACTACTCCAGTATTAGGAAGTTTAGGAATTCAGCAATTGATCAAGGGACGTACTTACAATGTCACTATTCCATACACTGATGCAGATGGCGATGTTCCTGTTTACGCATTGAGCAATGTACCTGCGTTTGCAAGCATAGTAGGAAATAAGTTAGTGATGAATCCTGCAACGAGCGATATTGGCACTTACAATGATGTGGTCATTTCGGCCAATGATGGTTTTGGAGGCATCATTTCGAGTACTTGTACAATAATAGTTTCGAGCGAAAATAAAGTTCCTGTGATTACATATGTATCAGACAAGATGATGTATGAAATGGAAACTTCAGAATTTGTAGTAACCGCTATCGATGATGACAACGATTCACTTACTTGGACAAAAGTATCAGGTCCCGCGTTTGCAACTGTTGCCAATTTGGGTGGTGGCAAAATGAAAGTAAGCCTAAAACCAAGCTTGTCGGATGCTGGTAATTATTCATTGATCACCAAAGTAGTCGATACAAAAAATGCTAACGTGTTTGATACACTTCTAGTAGTAGTAGAAGACATGCAAACAATGGTTATTTACCGGATCAATGCAGGCGGATCTGCCATAACAGCTTCTCCAATCAATTGGTTGGCTGATAAACTACCGATATCTGTCAGTTATTTTGACCCAGCAAGTGCAAGTAGTACAGGAGGAAGTGCCACTTTTCCTACTTCCTATTCAAACAATACCTCTGCACCAAGAACGGTATTTGGGCCGTACCGGATTGATCCTTTAACGGCAAATAAGGCTGCCATTCAATACAAGTTCCCCACGACCAATTCGAAATATGTTGTAAACCTATTCTTTGCAGAACCAGGCAATATTGCAAATCCTGCTGTTGGAAAACGTGTTTTTCATATCAACATTGAAGGTAATAGAGTCTTGAGTAATTTTGACCCATTTGCCGAAGCAGGAATGAATGCTATCCAAAAGCAGTTTGTAGTGAACGTAACAGACGGTATGTTAAATCTTATCTTGGAACGTCATCTTGACAAACCAGTAATCAGCGGAATAGAGATTATCAAAATCATGCCTTATGTACTTGATCGTAGAGGTGAAATCGAATCGGAAGCTAGTGCAGAATCGTTGGAAGTGCTTCAATTAGTACCAAATCCGGTTGAGGACGTGACTCATTTGAGAGGACTTTCGGAATTGAACACTGGCGAAGGTCAAATCAAAGTTTCGGTAGTGAATGAGATCGGAAATATTGTTTGGTCGAAAGAGGCAAACAGTTCTACTATTTCTTCTGACATGGAAATCTCTTTCAGAGACATGGCATCTGGCTTCTATATCTTAAAAGTGGAAATGCCAAACGGTAAGCCATTCGTAAAAACGATTATCAAGAAGTAATACATAAATTCTAGTACAATCAAAGCGGCTTGGACGAAAAGGTTCAAGCCGCTTTTGTTTTTGTCTGAATCAGAATTAGTTGGAACAATACAGTCAAAATAGGCGTTGTCGAAGAATAGATAAATGATAAATTCAAAAATGGCACTTTCACTAGGCAACCAAGCTCCTGATTTTACACTAGCCTCTACAAAAGGAAACGATTACACCCTCAGTATCAACCAAGCAGACAAGCCTTTGGTAGTGTACTTTTATCCAGCCGATTTCACCCGTGGTTGCACTGCTGAGGCCTGTAGTTACCGCGATTCGTTTGATGTGTTCAAAGAATACGAGGTCGATATCATCGGAATAAGCAAAGATTCGGTTGCTACCCATTTGAAATTCCAGAAAGAACATCGTTTGCCGTTCGAACTTTTGGCCGATACCAAACTAAAGGTAGCCAAACAGTACGATGCGGTTATGCCAATCGTAAATGTCACAAAAAGAATCACTTACCTGCTTGACAAAACTCACAAAATCGTGGCCATTTACGATAGTCTCTTCATGGCCAAAAAGCATATTGACGAAATGATGAGGCAGGTGAAGGCTGGAAAGGTCTCTTGATTCTGACTAAATAAATAAGAAATAGGTTAAATCTGAATTTGAGGAGCTATGGTTTCTAAATCCATAGTTTCCGATGATGAAACGTTGGCATTACTTTCCTTCTGCACTGTAAGCCTCCACTGCTTTTCTCACCGAGCCATTTTTCTCCAATAGTTCCTCTGCTACTTCTCTAGAGACAGGAATGCTTTCCATAATCATTCGTACACCACGGTCTACTAGTTTTAAATTAGATAGTTGCATGTCGACCATTTTGTTACCCTTTACACGGCCAAGCTTTATCATCACAGCAGTGGTGAGCATGTTCAAGACTAGCTTTTGAGCCGTTCCTGCTTTCATTCGGGTGCTCCCCGTCACAAATTCTGGCCCTACAATAGCTTCCACCGGAAAATCTACTTTGGAAGCTAAAATAGAGTCAGGGTTGCAAACTACACATCCTGTTGCAATCCCTAATTCACGTGCTTTTTGTACACCACCAATTACATAAGGCGTACGACCAGAAGCGGCAATTCCTACTAAAACATCTGAAGAATTAATCTTGTGTTCCAGTAAATCTTTCCAAGCTTGTTCGTTGTCGTCTTCTGCAAACTCTACTGCTTTTCTAATAGCAGAATCGCCTCCTGCAATCAAACCAACGACCAAACCTTGCGGAACGCCATATGTGGGCGGGCATTCGGATGCGTCCACAATGCCCAATCTTCCGCTAGTTCCTGCTCCGATGTAAAACAATCTGCCACCCAATTTCATCTTTTCTACCACGGCATTTGCCAAGGCTTCGATTTGTGGCATGGCTTTTTCTACTGCAAAAGGCACCGATTTGTCTTCACGATTGATGTTTTCCAACAATTCACGTACAGACATGTCTTCTAATTTGTCGTAATGCGAGGCTGATTCTGTAATCATTTTAGTATCGTGCAGTAATTTTCTTAATTCGACTTTATAAAAAAAGGTGTTAGAAACCAGAGTAAATCTAATTCCTAACACCCATCACCTAATACCTTTTATCTACTTTGAAAGATGGTATTCCGCTAAAGCATCCATCGGGCTGCGGATGATTTTTGAAATACTCACTCCGTAACTCTGAGCTACTTCTTCTAGTATTTCTTTGGTATAGTAACCAGTAGAACCAATAAAACCAATTGGCACTTCTTTGTAATTCGGATATCTAACGATCGAATTGTCGAACATGTCTTTGAAGCTTTGTTTTACCAGATTCTTCATGAACGGATCGGCCAAATTCTGAACTATGAATGGCATAAACGAAGCCAAATATCGGCTTGGGAAATCTTTGATGTAAACATTGTCCAAAATATCGGAAGTACGGTCGGTATTTTCTGCTTCAAATTTTTCGGAAAGATGTTTTGGAAGGTATTGGCGAATGTAAGACTGTACAAAAAGTTTGCCTTTGTATCCACCACTTCCTTCGTCACCAAGGAACAAACCAAGAGAGTGTACGTTTTTGGTGATGTCTTTTCCATCGTATAAACAGGTGTTAGAACCGGTACCCGAGATGCAAGCCAAGCCTGGTTCATCGCCAAAAAGCGCACGAGCTGCAGCAAGTAAATCATGATTTACCCAAACGTCTGTTTTTGGAAATGCTTTTCGAAGTGCGATCGCTATTTGCTCGCGTTTGTCCTCCTGCTCGCAACCAGCACCATAAAAATATATATGAGTTAGTGGACGGCTCAAATCCATGTTCGGGATCAAGCCAGTGTTGATATTGTTGTAAATACTATCGGTGTCTTGGTAGTATGGGTTGAACCCGATGGTATTGAAACGTTGGTTGAAACCATCTTTGTCGACAAACTGCCAAGTGGTTTTAGTGGTTCCGCTATCTGCTATTACGATCATATTGAATTAGTAATTAGTAATTAAGAATTATTAGGAAGTTAGAAGTATAAAATAAGTAGTCAATAGTCAATAGTCGACAGTTAATAGTTCTGTATTTGGCACAAAATCAATAACTTGTAGATTTATCAAGTGTCGAATATTTAAACCCAACTACTTAGTTAAACTCTATGTGTTACAAAAATTCCGAAAATGGTTCACTTTTCCAACCTTCCCACGATTTTAAATTTATCAAACACATTTTCGTTGTGTGGAGCGTCTTTGAGTTCGGACGTTAGATCCTGCCCAGCCCAATGCTCGTAGTGTTTTCCGTTGCGCCACATTCTCGATTTTGTCACATCATACACCAAACCATCATAGGCACACCAAATCTCTTCCCGATCGCTGCCATTGCGCAATGCGAGTTGTTTTTTGGTGATGAGAGGCAATTCTTCGTGCATGGGATTTTTCTGAACCGTTTAGAAACAAATATACCTTTCCCTCCGCATTTTTTTTGGATAAAAAGGAGTATTAAAAATATTGAGAAATAGTACATTTAATTAACCACATCAAGAAAGTACAATTCACTGTTTTTTTGTAAAAAATCGTTCCTAAATTGGTAGTTGGTGTACTGAAGTTTTGGCTGCTGAGCTCCAGATTTGCTTGATCACCTTTTTTTAGTTCAAAACATCACATGATCAATTAGTCTAATAACAAAGAATGAGGCACGAATCTTTAAATATAGAAATAGAAAAACCAGAAGAAAATTTAGTCTATAAAAGAGGCTATTCGGCCTTGGTGTTTTTTATTCTGCTCACGTGCGATATACTAATCATCAATATTTCGTTTGCCACCACGCATCTTTTCTTTTCAGAAACGGCAAATGTTATCAATGCTCCATTCTTATCTTTATTGTTGGTGGCCAATTTGGCTTGGATCGTTTTGGTGAGTAGTCTCAATATTTATGCAGTAGCACGGGTGAGTACTTGGGAAAGTATCATTTGGAACATTTTCAAATCTACGATCGTCCATTTGCTCGTCATGTGGTTGTATATGAGCGTTTTGGGAAATTATGCGTTTTTTGATTCATTTTTTTTGAAAGTATATAGTCTTTTTATTGCCTTGATATTCGCTTGGCGTATTGCTTTTATCCATTTTACGAAGCAATACATGGCTAGTAATTTTAATTACAAAAAAGTAATTATTGTGGGCGCAAACGAAGAAACAGCGAGTATTTACAAATACTTGCTTTCCAACAAAACCCATCGCTATTCGGTCGATGCCATTTTTGGTGAAAATATCGAAGGCATTGACAATTCTGATGTTTCGACTAAGTTTATTTCAGAAGACAATTTATACAACTATCTTTCGAGGGAAAAATCAGACGAGATCTACTGCGCACTTCCCCTCAGCGAACACAAAAAAATACGTGAATTAATGTCTTTTGCCGAAAACAATCTAATTCGTTTTCGTTACGTGCCAGATTTCAAAGCCTTGCTTTATCGCAAAGTTGATGTTGAGTTTTATGGCAATATTCCCATCCTTTCGACCCGAAGAGAACCGCTCGAAAATATTGGAAATAGATTTCAGAAACGCATTTTTGATCTTGCATTTTCGTCTTTGGCCTTGCTTTTTCTGATTCCTTTTGTGTTTCCGATTGTTGCAATCATGATAAAATTATCTTCAAAAGGGCCTATTTTCTTCAAACAAAAGCGCAACGGACGAAATAACGTGCTTTTTGATTGCTACAAATTCAGAACGATGCGTTTAAATGAAAATTCGGACAAAACCCAAGCCACACTTCATGACCCTAGGGTGACGAAAGTGGGAAGCTTTCTGCGAAAATCGAACTTGGACGAATTGCCACAATTTCTTAATGTATGGATCGGCAACATGTCGGTGGTGGGGCCAAGGCCGCATATGCTCAAGCATACTGAAGACTACAAACTGATCATCGACAAATTTATGGTGCGACATTTTGCAAAGCCAGGCATTACGGGTTGGGCGCAAGTGAACGGATTGAGAGGACTGACAGAAACGTCCCAGAAAATGATCAAACGAGTACGATATGACATTTGGTACATCGAAAACTGGACGATGCAATTGGATATCAAAATCATTTTTCTGACTGTTTTCAACATGGTAAAAGGCGAAAAAAATGCTTTTTAATTTAAAAAACTTAACCATTTCATCTAAACGCATTTAATATACATGAAATATAATTCAATTGTTTTTGGCTCTATTTTGTTCTTAGTAATCTCATGTGTGGGTCATAAAAAAATTCCGTATTTCAGAGATGTTCAGAATACTTCTTCTGTAAAAATCGAAGAATACGCCTATTCTGAACCCTTGATTCAACCTGACGATATTCTCTCGATTACCATCCAAACGATTGATCCTCAGACATCTGCTATCATGACACAGTCTTCCACAGTGCCATCTGTGGGCTCTAGTTCTGCCAATACGATTGGCAACCAAGTGATATCAGGTTATTTGGTAGATAAAGAAGGAATTGTGGATTTGCCAATGATCGGAAAAGTGAAACTGATGGGGCTGAGCACTTTCAAAGCCCGCGATTTTATCCGCGAAAAAGCGGCCGCATTCTACAAAAACCCAACGGTACAGGTGCGTTTTGCCAATTTCAAAATCACGGTTTTGGGCGAAGTGGCCAAACCAGCTACCTATACTTTGCCAAACGAAAGAGTGAGTGTATTAGACGTGATTGGTTTGGCAGGCGACCTCACCATCTTCGGTAAACGGGACAATATTTTGTTGATCCGCGAAAGTGCTGGCCAAAAGGAGTTTGTTCGTCTCAATCTCAATTCGACTGATCTTATCAAATCGCCTTATTTTTATCTGAAACAAAATGATGTCTTGTACATCGAACCAAACAAGGCCAAAGTAGCCGTTACCAATGTGGCAAGAACCCAAGCTTTCACGCTGATCGCTTCTACGATCTCGTTAATTATTATTTTTATAAGGTATAAATAGTTAGAAGCTAAAGAACAATCAATTTTCTAGAATATGACAATGAACTTCAAAACAAGATTTTGGAAAACATCTAAATGGTTCGTTGGACTATTTATCTTACTATTTACCTTTCGGTTCATTTATGGCTTTGTAGTAACGGACGCAGGAAGTAGCAACGATTACAGCAGCGACTTCTTTAGTAGTTTAGACAATGTTCGAAAAAATTACGCTTCTGAAAAATTCAAAATGAAAGGAGATGTTCAAGCACAATCTAACGCAGCTTCCAATCAAAAATTTGAAAAAACGGCTTCT
Organism: Cytophagales bacterium; assembly: GCA_043769845.1. Taxonomy (GTDB): domain Bacteria; phylum Bacteroidota; class Bacteroidia; order Cytophagales; family UBA9547; genus UBA9547. The sequence goes on along the minus strand of JAYVIX010000170.1, from coordinate 12,329 downwards.
ATCAAAACAAAGACTTCCGAGTTTGAAAAAGACGACAAAGAAATAAAAGCGACAACAAAAGCTTTTAATGCCGTCATTCAATATGAGCAAAATTTAGGGCAGAAAGGCGAAAGGCAAATTCACTTATTAATTGGTGTGAATCCCATTCTTTTCGACAGCTTTTATGTGGAAACTCAAAAAATTGGGATGATAAAAGCGACTCAAATAACCAAAGTCGACAAAACGAATGAATACAAGCAACTGAATGCAAAAAAAACCTCGTTAGAAAAAACGTTGCACTCTTTAAACGAACTAAAATCAAAAGGCGGGCAGATTTCTGATTTTATCTCACTGAACGACAAGATTTTAGAAATTGAAGAGAAACTGCAAGAGCTTGGTGTTGAGCTCGGAAATTTTGATGTGGAAAATGAATTCTGTACAGTGCGACTTTCGCTTTATGAAGGCGCAACGGAGAAAAATATTTCTTTAATTCACCGAATAAAAGTTTCTTTAGAATGGACTATTAAATATTTCGCACTACTCGTATTTACTATTTTTGGAGTTTCACTAACCATTTTTATTTTGCTAGTAATTGTGGACAAACTGAAACTGATAAAGGTTATTGCAAACAAACTAAATGAATAGGTACAACTGCTAATCCGATTTTAAACATTGTTTTTTGACACAGAAAAAGAAAAAATGGAATCACCAGATGAAGTAAAAATATTTTTCAAGAAAGTGCTAGCAAGTTGGAAACTGATGATTGCCTCGGTCGTCATTTGTTTGGGCTTGGCGTTTCTTCTGACTCGTTACTTGACGCCAATGTTCAAGGTAACAGCCAAACTTTTAGTGGAAGATGAAAAAAAAGGGGGAGGAAGTTTCAATGCTGGCGAACTGCTTGGCGATATGGGCGGCTTTTTGAACATGAAAAGCAATGTGGACAATGAGGTGGAAATACTAAAAACACGTGCGATGTTCGAAAAAGTGGTGAAAGCACTTTCGCTCAACATTACTTATTTTCAGAAAGGAACGGTTAAAAATCTGCCACTTTACGAAAGTCCTTTCAAAGTAGAAATACTGAAAGAGAGTGAAAAAGTATATGGTACGGCTTTCAAATTATCGACTATTGACGAATGTTTGGTCAAGGTTGAATACAAAGATCGGTTGACGAAGGAAACTATCTCAGTTGATAGTAAATATGGTGATTCGTTTTTAGTTAAAGATATTGGTGAGATAAAAATTACTAGAAATCAGGCTGTTCCGTTTGAAAAGGAAGAGTATATGTTTGCCATTTATTCGCTAGACGAAGCGATTGGTTCGCTCCAAAAAGCGATGACCATTGCAGTGACTAATAAATTGGTGACTACGATAGATCTTACGCTCAATTCTACACTGCCCATACAAGGCGAAAAAATCTTGTCGAAATTCATTCAAGGATACATTGAACAAAATATTCTGGATAAAAATGTGGTGGTGGATAGCACCATTGCGTTCATCGAAAACCGACTCAATTTGGTAGGAAGCGAACTTGGAGAAATTGAAGGAGAGATTCAAAAATTCAAACAAAGCAACAAACTAGCCGATATTTCGGAACAGGCAAGACTTTTGGTAAACTCAAATGTTGATTATATCAAAGAGCTGTCGGAATTGGAAACGCAGATGAAAATCATCGACAATCTGAGCAAAGATTTGCATGACAAAACTTCAAGAGTCATCCCAAGTTCTGCAGTACCGGCAGATTTGGTTTTCAATCGACTGATCGAAGGCTACAATATGTTGTTGCTCGAAAGGGAAAAATTGCTCCTTTCGACAACCGAGACGAACCCATATGTCAAAAACCTAGATGCGCGCATTGCCGAACAGAGAGAGAGTTTGGCTTCAAATCTGGACGCGACTAAAAAAGGAACCGATATCAGTATCAAACAGTTGCGCAAGAAAATTGCTGAATTAGGAGATGAAATAAAAAATATACCAGCGCATGAAAGAACGTATTTGGGCATGTTCAGACAGCAAACGTTGAAACAAGAATTGTATTTATTTCTGCTTCAGAAACGCGAAGAGATTGCACTGACGAAGACTTCTAATATTTCTAATTCGAAAATAATAGACTCGCCACAAGCCGATTTGAAGCCACATAGCCCAAACAAAGTCATCATTCTGAGCATCGGTTTTATTTTAGGTTTCTTGTTTCCGTTTGGTTTTGTGTACCTGCGCGAGCTTTTCAACGACAAAGTTCAGACCAAAGAAGACATTCAAAAAGAAAGCCACATTCCTGTCATTGGCGAAATAGGCAAAACAGTAGGGGACGATTTGTCTATCATGTCGCCCAAATCAATCCTTTCGGAACAATTTAGAGCCCTTCGAACGAATCTTAATTTTTACATCAAATCTAGAGACAAAGCCGTTTTTCTAATAACTTCCAGCACCAAAGGCGAGGGAAAAACATTTACAGCCACCAATCTTGGAATCATTCTGGCTTTGTCTGACAAAAAAGTATTGCTGGTCGATCTGGACTTGCGCATGGCAAGCCTTTCGCGACAGCTGAAAATGAGCGATAAAAAAGGCTTCACCAATTACATTATTTCTACCGATCCTGATTATAAACAATATATTTACCCTTCAGAATTAAATGAAAAATTATTCATCTTTCCAGCAGGAATTTTGCCTCCAAATCCTGCCGAAATGCTGATGAATACACGAACGGAAAGCTTTTTCGCTCAAATAAAAGATGATTTTGATTATTTGGTGGTCGATAGTCCGCCTGTTGGTTTGGTGGCCGACTCGCTCATACTTGCCAAATTTGCCAGTATCACACTCTATATTGTACGTCAGGGACACACGTTCAAGGAAGATCTGAAAACCCTGAACGACCTGAAAACCAATAAGATGGTGGAAAACATTGCCGTGATATTCAACGATATAAAAGTGATTGCGGGCAAAGCATATGGCTATGGAAAATATGGAAAGTAGGATGAAAGATCAGAAACTACGTTTTACCATTGCTTGCAAAAATTTCCCTGTTCGGTCGCAAACCTTTATTCTGAACCAGATTCTTGATCTGATCGACAAAGGTCATGACGTGAACATAGTGGTATATGAGGCAAACAAAGAACTGCTCGGCCAAGTAGATCCCAAATACCGACTTGCCGAAAGAATTAGCACCACCGATATGCCACAATCGTTTGTGTTGCGAGTGTTTGGTTTACTGATATTTACAGTTACCCATCCTGCTTTTTTCATTAAGATTTTGCAAACAGTCAATTTTTTCAAATTTGGGAAAATTGCGCTTTCCTTGAAACTGTTTTATTCTGCAAAAGTATTTTTGAAACAACCAAAATACGATTTGTACCAAGCGCATTTTGGCGAAGTAGGCATGATTCTTTCTATTCTGAAAAGCATCGGAATCGTTGACGGACGCATCATTACTACCTTTCATGGCTACGATGCGCATTTTTCGGATGCTACTTTTGCCACTACCAAAGCAATTTATACCCAATTATTTGGCGCAAAAGACAATCGGTTTACGGTCAATTCCGATTATACCAAAAACCAAATTATAAGTTTGGGTGCACGAGAAAATACGATTTACAATTTGCCAGTCGGGTTGGATACTCAAAAATATCAACGCAAAACCAAAACGACTCAACGCGAGCAATTGCGTCTGATTTCGGTAGGCCGTTTGGTTCCTTTTAAAGGTTTTGAATACAGTATCAGAGCAGTTGCAAAGCTGGTGAACGATGGTTTCTTCCAGATTCACTATTCGATCATTGGCGAAGGTACGCAATATGTTTTTCTTGATTCGCTGATCAAACAATTGGGAATGAGCCAACATGTGTTTCTGATTGGTGCCAAAAGCCAAGAAGAAGTAATTGCCAAAATGTCTGATTCTGACCTATTTGTACACCCAGCGATCAGAGAAAACAATGGCAGACAAGAGAACCAAGGCCTAGTGATTCAGGAAGCACAAGCACTAGAGCTTCCCGTCATCACGACCCGAACGGGCGGAATTCCAGAAGGATTGATCGAAAACAAAACGGGACTTTTGGTAGAAGAAAAAAACATTGATCATTTGGCCAACTCTATTTTATTTTTCGCCCAGAACAAACCCGAGATAGAACGCTTTGGTAAGGCTGGAAGAGATTTTGTGGTGCAAAATTTTGACATCAAAACGATCAACGATAGATTGGTTTCGGTGTATGAGGAAGTTTTGAAATAATAGAATGGTTTATTCTGTGACAAAAAAAGGGTTCCAGTTACGCTAGTAACTGGAACCCTTTCTCATTCAGTCTTAAATCGTATTCTAAAGAACCGCTCTAAAGAAGACAAATAACAAAGCTGACATCGCAATACAAACTGGTAAAGTCAATGCCCAGGCCAAGAAAATAGTTCTTACAGTACCGCCTTGAAGGTTTTTCAAACCTTTGCTGGCTACCATACTTCCTGCAATAGCGGACGAAAGTACCTGAGTGGTACTTACTGGCAACCCCAAATAAGTGGATATGCCAATTGTACTTGCTGCCACTAGTTCAGAACTAGCTCCTTGGGCATAAGTCAAATGTTCTTTTCCGATCTTTTCGCCCAATGTAATCACAATTCTTCTCCAGCCTACCATTGTTCCTATTCCCAACGAAAGCGAAATCATCACGATTACCCAAACCGGGGCATATTCGATGTGTTTTTTCATGTTGGAAGTTTGTGCTTTCAAATCCTTCATGCTTTGTACCGAGATGTTTACATTTCCAGATTTTTCCAACTTGCTTACTTCTTTCGTAAGCACCATGATGTTTTTGCGCACTTGCAGTTTTTCTTTTGCAGTCACTGTGTTGGTGTCGCTTAGGGTGGCGAGCAATTCGGCACTGTTTTTCTTTAATTTTTGAGCAATTTCTTGCTCTTTCTCCGTGAATAAAGTCTCGTTCAATCGGCTAGTGATTTCGACACAAGCGATTGCCGAAGGTTTCATTTCTGACATCTGCAATTCGCTATTCAATGCAAACTGAACTGGGAGAATCGCAATAAGGATAAGCATTACTAAACCAACTCCTTTTTGACCATCGTTTGATCCGTGCGAAAAACTAACTCCTGTACAAGTCGCGATTAATATTCCTCTGATCCAAGTGGGGGGCAATTTTGTTTTGTGCGGCTCTTTAAATAAATCAGCATTTCTTTTGAAGACAGATTTTAATGCAAACATGAGAATGATGGCCAATCCAAAACCAAAAACAGGTGAAATTAACAACGACAAGCCTACATCGGCCGCTTTTGCCCAGTTCACTGTTGAACCGCCCATGTTTTCGGGCATGAAAGAAAAAGCAAGACCTACACCCAAAATGGCTCCTACCAAAGTATGCGAACTTGAACATGGAATACCGAAATACCAAGTACCAAGATTCCAGATGATTGCGGTGAGCAAAAGTGCAAAAATCATGGCCAAATTTTGACTAAGTGTCTGATCGACCAATGCTTCAAGCGGTAGCAAATTGACGATTCCTGAAGCGACCGATAGACCAAACCATACGCCCGAAAGCACTCCTAGGAAATTGAAAATGCCAGACCAAACTACAGCCGTTTTTGGTTTCAATGAGTTGGTGTAGATAACGGTGGCCACTGCGTTGGCTGTATCGTGAAAACCGTTGACAAATTCGAAGATACATGCAAATCCGATGCATAGAATCAAGAGAACTGAAAGTCCGAAGTCTAATCCAAACATTTGTATTTATTTGATAGTGTTAATGTTTCTTAAAACTAAGACTAATTTGTCCAAGCCATTCTCGTCTGATTTAAAGTTAACCTTTTGTTAACATTAGCCTTGATTATAGGCTTTGTTTGTTGGGGTTATACCCGAAAAGCCTTCCAAAGGGCAAAATCATCTTTTTCTGGAATTGCCAGAAAAACTTGAATTGTCCTAACGAACTTCCGATCGCGAGCAATAAAATCTGATATATAGGAAACGTCACAAGCACACGTAAAGGCCAATATGTCCAGGCTGACATAGTTTCGGATGAGATCTGAAAAAACGCCAAAACTGGCCGCCCCAATTTTACCGATAGCGAGCCAGTCACCGTGAAAACTAACAGAACGATAATCGCGTCCTTGTCGTTAATGCCATATTTTAATTTGAATCGTTGGTAAAAAGCTTTCATTTCGTGTTTTGTCTTTGTTCAAATAATTTCCAAATAGCATCGTTGGGAACGGGTGCTACAATATTCATTTGTTCGTTTTTGGTCGGATGTACAAATTTCAGCGAACGTGCGTGCAAATGAATGCTTCGATCTGCATTAGGTTCGGGAAAACCGTACTTTACATCGCCTTTGATCGAGCATTTGATCGAAGATAATTGCGACCTAATCTGATGTGTTCGTCCTGTCACTGGTTTAACTTCCAACAGGCAGAAACCACTCGTCATATCCAGCAAACGATAATCTAGTTCAGCACGCTGTGTGTCTTTTCCTTCTTTTTCGAATGCACGAGTCACATTCGTCTTTGTATTTCGCCAAAGCCAATGCACCAATTTTGCTTCCTCTGGATTTGGCTGATTTTTCACCACTGCCCAATACGTTTTTTGCACCTCGCGCTCTTTGAAAATTTCATTCATTCGCGCCAATGCTTTTGACGTTTTGGCCAACACCACAATACCACTCACAGGTCTGTCGATTCGGTGAATCAGTCCACAAAAAACATCACCAGGTTTGTTGTATTGCTTTTTGATATACGCCTTGGCCACGTCCAGCAAATGCACATCGCCAGTATTATCGCCTTGCGAAGGCAGTCCAGCAGGTTTGTTCACAATCAATAAATGATTGTCTTCAAAGAGAATAATAGAAGGGAAATCGATCGACAAGCGTCAGAATTAGACCACAAAATTAATCAGAAAAACAGAAAGCGAAAGCATTTAAAAACGAGAGGTAATTGTATCTGTGAAATGCTAAATTATTGCTTCTGCGCCATTCCGTCTTATTCCAACCTTATTTTTCTCATTTTTACAGTCAAAATTTCCGACTTTCTTTACAGGAATAGTATTTGTGTACCTTTAGCAAGAACTATTAACTATCGACTTTTAACTCTTAACTAAAGCAAATGAACTTCAACAACTATACCATCAAAGCCCAAGAGGCGATCCAAAAGGCGGTAGAAATAGCTGGCGCAAATGGCCAACAAGCAGTAGAAACTGGCCATATCCTCAAAGGCATTCTGGGGGCTGACGAGAATGTGACGAGTTTCATTTTGAAGAAACTGAACGTCAATCGCAAGAATTTTGAATTGGCTTTGGATGCGATCATTACGGGTTATCCAAAAGTTTCTGGCGCAAGTCCCTATTTGTCGAACGAGGCAAACAATGCGCTAAACAAATCGACCAACTATCTGAAAGATTTTGAGGATGAATATGTTTCGCTTGAACATATTTTCTTGGGTATTTTGTCAAGCAATGACAAGATTGCCCAATTGATGAAAGATGCCGGTTTCAATGAAAAAGACCTGAAAGCAGCCATCAAAGAATTGCGTGGCGGTAGCAAAGTGACCGACCAAAACGCGGAAGGAAAATACCGCTCGCTAGAACGCTATTCCAAAAACCTGAACGAATTAGCTAAAGCTGGCAAGATCGACCCAGTAATTGGTCGTGACGAAGAGATCAGGCGTGTACTACAAATATTGACCCGTAGAACCAAGAACAACCCGATGTTGATTGGCGAACCTGGTGTAGGAAAAACCGCCATCGTGGAAGGACTTGCTCAGCGTATTGTAAGTGGAGATGTTCCCGAAAATCTGAAATCTAAAATTCTTGTTTCGCTTGATATGGGCTTGCTCGTGGCAGGTGCCAAATACAAAGGCGAGTTTGAGGAAAGGCTAAAATCCGTGATCAAAGAAGTGACCGATTCGGACGGAGAAATCCTTCTTTTCATTGACGAAATCCACACATTGATTGGCGCTGGAGCAGGTGGCGATTCGGCCATGGACGCTGCCAACTTGCTAAAACCAGCCTTGGCTCGTGGCGAGCTACATGCTATAGGCGCCACTACGCTGAAAGAATATCAAAAATACATCGAGAAAGACAAAGCCTTGGAGCGCAGGTTCCAGTCAGTGATTGTGGACGAGCCCGACATGCAGGACGCTATCTCGATCTTGCGGGGAATCAAAGACAAATACGAGTTGCATCACGGAGTTCGAATCAAAGACGAAGCCATCATTGCAGCTGTCGAACTTTCGAGCCGCTACATTAGTGATCGTTTCTTGCCCGATAAAGCGATCGACTTGATGGACGAAGCAGCTTCCAAATTGCGTATTGAAATTGATTCTTTGCCCGAAGAATTGGACGAAGTACAGCGCAAAATCATGCAATTGGAAATTGAACGCGAAGCCATCAAACGTGAAAACGATGTAGATAAGGAGCATTCTCTTTCTAAAGAAATAGCTGAATTGACCGAAAAACGCAATTCGCTAAAAGCTAAATGGCAAAGTGAGAAAGCAGTAATCCATGCCATTCAGGACGAAAAAGAAAACATCGAGAAATATAAACTGGAAGCCGACCAAGCCGAACGCCAAGGTGACTATGGAAAAGTAGCCGAGTTGCGTTATGGCAAAATCAAGGAAAGCGAAGCCAAACTGGTAGAACTTCAGGCTCAGATTACCGAGATGCGTGAGCATGGAAGTCCGCTGTTGAAAGAAGAAGTGACTTCGGAAGATATTGCCGAAATCGTAGCCAAATGGACGGGAGTACCAGTGAGCAAAATGCTACAAAGCGACCGTGAGAAATTGCTGAATTTAGAAGAAGAATTGGGCAAACGTGTTGCAGGGCAAGAAGAAGCGATTGAAGCCATTTCGGATGCGGTGCGCAGAAGTCGTGCTGGATTGCATGACCCAAAACGTCCTATCGGTTCATTTATCTTCCTTGGAACCACTGGTGTTGGAAAAACAGAATTGGCAAAAGCCTTGGCCGACTACCTCTTCAATGACGACAACGCCATGGTGCGTATCGACATGAGCGAATATTCCGAGAAACATTCGGTAAGCCGATTGGTAGGTGCTCCTCCAGGATACATTGGCTATGAAGAAGGCGGACAATTGACGGAAGCGGTGCGTAGAAAACCATATTCTGTCGTTTTGCTGGATGAAATCGAAAAGGCGCACCCTGACACGTTTAACATCTTGCTACAAGTACTGGACGATGGTCGTTTGACGGACAATAAAGGTCGTGTGGCCAATTTCAAAAACACGATCATCATCATGACAAGTAACGCTGGGGCAAGCATCATTCAGGAAAACTTTGAAGACTTCCAAAACAAAGATGTTTTCGCCCAACTCGATATCATCGACAAAACGAAAGACGAAGTATTTGCACTTTTGAAGAAAACGATTCGTCCCGAGTTCCTGAACAGGATAGACGACATCGTGATGTTCAAACCACTGATGCCGAATGTGATCCGCAAAATTGTGGATATTCAATGGAAACAAATTCAAGCCCGTTTGGCCGAAAATGGTGTGACGATAGAGGCAGACACCAAAGTTTTGGAGTTTCTATCAAACGAAGGTTACGACCCACAATTTGGTGCAAGACCATTAAAACGTCTTATTCAAAACCGAATCCTAAATCAGCTTTCGAAAGAAATCTTAGCTGGAAAAGTGAAAAAGGACAGCCATATTTTGGTAAACTTAGACTTGGCTGGGCATATTGTTTTTGAGAATGCCGAGAAGGTAGAAGAGGTGAAGTAAAAGTTTATCTTTCAACGCTTCAAGGGTTTAAAACCCTTGAAGCGTTTTTGCATAGGTTTATCTTTTTGTGTATTTGCTTGCAACAAAACGGAATATTAACATGGTACTGCTAACGCTCAAAGACAATTCAGAAAAAGCAAAACTCTTTCTTGAGTTTGCCAAATTCTTGTCTTTTGCGGAAGTATCAGAAGTTCCTACCCCCAACAAAGTGACAACCGCAGCTATCAAAGAATCCAAAAGCGGCAAAGTGACAAAGGCAAAATCGGTGCAAGACCTATTTGACAAACTGAAAAGCTAGTCAATGTTGTCAATTGCGTACACGAATCAATTGAAAAAAGACTTCAAGAAAATACAAAAAAAAGGTTTAAAGCTAAGCGAACTTCAAAAACTGATTGAGTTAATTGTCAACTAACAGTCACTTCCTGCCAAATACAAAAACCACAAACTTATAGGAGATTATAAAGACGTCTGGGATTGCCACATAAAACCAGACTGGTTGCTTTTGTACCAAATAGACGAAGAAAACAAAGAAGTGACTTTTGTTTGTACAAGTAGTCATGCCGATTTGTTTTAGGAGATTTTAGATTAAGCTAAAAGGACAACTAACCACTTCGGGCGAATGGGCAAAACACCTAAGGAAGTTCTTGCGCAGGCAGCTATTGTCGTCAATCGCACCAATATTTCACGACTAAGTCTTTGCCATCACGCTAAACGCCCTCCACTTCTGCCACCAAAAAATTACTTCCGCATATTAGTACCAAATCTGCTGTATTTGCAGCCGCTTTTGCGCAAGCAACGGCCTCATTTACATCATCAAAAGCGCCACCCAGAAGGCCAAATAGTTGGGCTTTTTCTTTTAATTCTTGAGCAGGCAATGCACGAGGGCTGTGTGCGTTTGAGAAATAATAGAAAGCACTTTTTGGAAGAATAGAAAGCACTTTGTTGAGGTCTTTGTCTTTCACCACTCCAAAAACAATATGAAGTTGTTTGGGTTGAAAACTTTCAATTGTTTCCAATAAAGTTTGTATGCCAGCTTCGTTGTGTGCGATGTCGCAAATGGTCAGTGGGTTTTGGTCAATAGTTTGCCAACGCCCTTTTAGTCCAGTATTTTCTAATACCAATTCAATTCCTTTTTTGATCGCTGTTTCTGAAATCGTTGTTCCGTTTGAATTTAGGATTTCCACCGTTTGCAAAACACCACCCAAATTCTTTAGTTGATAATTTCCGACTAAACCACTTTGTAATTTAATAAATGAAATATTATTCATATAAATATTACAAAGCATTTTCCCATTTTCATAGCCGATCTTTTCTACTTTGAAATAATCAGAAGCAAACGTGATGGACGAATGGCATCCGCTGGATTTTTCGGTAAAAACGTGTGCTACTTCTGGTTGACGTTCGCTTATTACAACAGGAATGTTTGGCTTGATGATTCCCGCTTTTTCGAATGCAATTTTGGGTAGTGTATCGCCCAACAAATCCATGTGGTCGAAGCTGATATTGGTGATGAGCGAAACTAAAGGCGTGATGACATTGGTAGAATCTAACCTGCCACCTAATCCTGTTTCGATCACGGCAATTTCGACTTTGTTTTCTGCAAAATACTGAAAAGACATCGCAACAGTCAATTCGAAAAACGAAGGTTCGATTTCGGGAAGTACATGTTTGATTTTTTCCACAAAATCGATCACGAATTGTTCGGTTATGAACTGGCCATTGATCTTGATTCGTTCGCCAAAATCTTTGATATGTGGCGATGTGTAAAGTCCTGTTTTGTAACCTGCTTCTTGCAAAATAGAAGCCAGCATGTGCGAACTGCTTCCTTTACCGTTAGTTCCTGCAATATGGATTGTTTTGAAAGCCTGATGCGGGTTGCCCAAATGATGGAGCAGTGCAAACGTGCGAGATAAATCTTTCTTATAAGCAGATGCTCCATCTCGGTGAAAAACAGGCAATTGTGCATAAAGGAAGTCGAGTGTTTCCTTGAAATTCATTTCTTAGAATGATGATATATAAATGATGAGTGATGAATAAAGCGGATTCATAATTGATCACTCATTATTTATAATTGTTATTTCGAGCGGATGATAATGGTTAAAAATCCAGTAGAATTCTGGGCGGTTCGGGCGTTTTTGTCTTTGATGAAACTCCCGTTCTCGATTTGTCGCTTGTAATAATTTTCAATATCCGTACTGACCGATTTTTCTAAGGTTTCGATTTTGATCACTTCGCCTTCTTCGTCCACCACAATCTTGAATCGCAAACGACCGCTTTCACTTGATTCGTCTGTCTTGATTTTGAAATCCATTTTCCAGCCGGCCATGTCTAGCGATGTGCCTCCACTTCCACCCGCACCATTACCGCCTGTTCCAGGGTTGCCATACAAAGCCTTGGCGTTCAGTTCGCCTTGTGGGTTTCCTTGGTCGCCTACTTTTCCTTGTTTGTCGCCATTGTTGTTGCCACCAGTTGTTTCGGTGCCCACTTTGCCCGACACCGTTTTGTCATCCGTTTTGGCGACAGCCGTATTTTTTTGTTCGGTTGTTTTTGTTTCCGATTTTTTTGTCCCTTGATTTTCAGAAGGTTTCTTCTCTTCTTTTGCCACTACTTCGGTTTCTTCTTCTCCCGTCAGAAAGTTTTCATCT
>JAYVIX010000169.1:0-3849 GCA_043769845.1 Cytophagales bacterium | reverse complement strand
AGTGCTGCTGACATCTCTCCTATTTCGTCTCCACCTTCTTTGAGCTTTTGATCAGAAATTTCGCCTTTACCCATATTTACAAGAGTATCTTTTACTTTTTGAATAGGTTTAACAATTCCTCTAACTGAGAGAATTGTGATAAACACACCTAACACTATTGTTGCAAAAGCAATAAAAATGATCAATAATTTGAATCGAGAAAGTAAACTAGCCATGCTCGAACTAGCACTTTCGGCATTTTCAGATTGAGCTTGAGAAACCCTGTCTAGATCTTTTATAATTTTATTGAATTTAATGGTAATACTTCCTTGTTCTTGCATCATTGGATTCACTTCAAAAACGACCATTGGATCGCTATAGCTTTCAAAACTTGATAGAATTCCTTTGACATTATTATAATCAGCAAAAAGGGCATCTATTCCAGCAAAAACCGAATCTAAACTCTTTTTATCTTTCTCAGACCAATTGGTTGACAATGCTTTTAAGTCCTTTTTAGCTTCTGGATAATCTTTGGTCATTAGCTGATTAAGCCTTACTTTTTCAGCATTCGAATTATCAGATTGTACAAATATCCAACTCGCTATCAATGTCTTTGAGTTGGTTATTAATAACTTCATATCCTGTACCTTTTTTACTGAAGGCGTAAAGACTGAATTTATTTCACTATTTATAAAAATGGTCTTATTTAACGTAAAAAATGTAAATGCGACACATGCAGTAAAAATTGCAATGAGCATGCCAAATCTAAAAGACAATTTGGCTTTTATAGATGTTTGGAGTTTTAAATTTGAAAGATTCATTTTAAACAAATTTAGTTTCCTATTGATAGTTTCATCAACAACTCAATAGGTAAATCATATGGAAAATGTAACTGATTTTCAATTATATATTCTTTTGTTACTAATAGTTTCGAAAGAATTTGAATTGAATTATCGTATTTAGGAATTATTCTACCTTCATTACTTGAAATAGTAAGCTCCGAAAGCTCTTCTAATGTCAAATCGTAATTTATGTCTATTCTGCTACTTTCAACGGCTACTTTATGAAAATCCAAACTAGCCAATTCATCTAAACTTAGGTCAAAACTTGGATGAAATTTTGTATTTGTTTGATTTGATTTTAATCTAATAGTAGACATTTGTTCCAAAGACAAATCAAATGTGAGAACATCTAGTCTATCCTGAGCAAAAATGTGTACACAACATGCAAGTGATATAAAAATCAGGATCCCTTTCATAATCTGTTGATTATTATTTAACAGGGATTCCCAATTTCACTAGGTTGGCTGCCAATTTTAATCCTTTTGCGGTAGCCTTGGCTTCATTCAATTCGAACCTCAATTTTTCGTCTACCAACAAAAAGTTGATATTTGATCCTTCTTTGGCGGCACCGTCCGATTCGGTCACAACTAGTGTAGCTCCCGAAGAGGTTTTAGACACCACATCGGCTATTTTCAATTTGGCCGAATTGGGCACATACACCATTTGAGCATTTCCGATTTCGCCAGCCGAACCGATTTTTTTAATTACAATTGTTTGACTTCCTGCTTTCTTCTGTTTCGCCATTTCCTCCAACTCTTTGTTGATTGGGCTACTTCCCAAAACGGCTATTATAAAATCACCAGATTTATAAGATTCCGGCCAGTTGACTAACATTGTAAAGTTGTACATAAAGGCAGCCTGCATTTTTTCTATTTGTCCAAAAACAGTTGTTGAAAAGGCAGAAAAAACGGCAATGAAAAATAATTTTCTAAAATTCATAATGACCAAGTTTGTGTGACTTAAGATTTAGCCTATTTATACCGACAAACAATCAATAAGGTTGCCTTTAGATAATCTAACTGTATTAAATATCACAATTTTGGCAATTTTTACACTTTTTTCCAGTTTCTTCTCCGAAATATTCAAGTATATACATCATTCGACACATTTTTTCCGATTTCAGGTATTGGATTACTTCATTTTGCTTTTCTAACTTCCTCATTTTCAGATCATCCATTCGTTTTTTATTCAAAGGAAGATTGCTCGCATCGTAGCGTGGCGTAAGAAATGTGAGTTTACTGCGCGAATTGGTAGGTTCATAGTCGATGATACCTTGTGTTTTCAGCATCATCAAGTTTTTGATCAGTTCTTCCTGACTGATTTGCAAATGCTTTGCAATGCGACTTTCGGAAATAATGGTAAAATGTTGGAATAAATCGCCTCCATACAAGCGTAACATTGCTTTTATAAACACATCCAATCGAGGAAATTTGACCTGAAACTCGTACAGCTTTTCGAATGAAACTAAAAATAAAGCTTTTGATGGCGTGTGAAAAAATTCATTTAAATTTATATATCCTTCTTCTTCTAGTTTTTTCAAAGCATTGTAAGAAGGTATAGGTTCTAGCTTGAATCGTGTTCTGAAATCGTCATAATCAAAATCAAAGGCTTCGAGTTCGGCACTTCCTACTGCCAATCTGAAATAGTTGGCCAATTGCTGATATACATTCCTTAAATAGTCCATTGGAGGAAAGGCAGCATCTATTTTATCTATCGCTTGCCGAATATCGCCTTCGTGATAATACAAAATACATTCCCCAGGTTTGCCATCACGGCCAGCTCTACCTGCTTCCTGATAATAGGCTTCGAGGCTTTCGGGCAAATCGTAATGATACACAAAACGCACATCGGATTTGTCGATTCCCATTCCAAAGGCATTAGTGGCCACTATCACTCGCACTTCGCCTTTGATCCATTGATCGTTGGCATTTTGGCGTTCGAGATGGCTGAGTCCTGCATGATAAAAGGCGGCCGAGACTTTATTTCGCATAAAATAAACGGTCAACTCTTTGGCTGCCTTGCGCGAACGCACATACACGATTCCTTGTCCAGAATTATTCTTTAATCTTTCCAAGATCGATTGCTGCTTCATCTCGGTTTTTACACAAGCAAAATGAAGATTTGGTCGTGCAAAACTTGACCTAAATATGCGTGCATGCTTCAGCCTTAGTTTCGACTGAATGTCTTCTTGTACTTTGGGTGTGGCCGTGGCGGTGAGTGCGATGCAAGGAACATGTGGTTTCATTTCCCTGATCAAATGAATATTCAAATAAGAAGGTCGGAAATCATAGCCCCAATCCGAAATGCAATGTGCTTCGTCAACCGCTATAAGGCTGACATTCATCTTTTTAAACCGCTCCACAAAAATCTCTGATTTCAATCTTTCGGGGGCTACATAAAGCAGTTTTACATTGCCATAGACACAATTATCCAAAATCCGATCTATTTCCCGATAACTGATTCCTGAATACAAAGCCTCGGCCGAAATGTTCTTTTTGCGTAAGGCCGTCACTTGGTCTTTCATCAAAGCTACCAATGGCGAAACCACCACACAAATACCTTCTTGGGCAATGGCCGGAACTTGGTAACAGACTGATTTTCCGCCTCCTGTAGGCAAAAGTGCCATCACGTCCTCCCCTTTCAAAACCGCTTCCACGATTTCTTTTTGCTTTGGCCGAAAGCTCGAATGCCCCCAATATTTTTGTAGTATGTTTTCTAAATCAGGAATAATAATGTAATTAACAGTTAAAAGTTGTTAGTTAATAGTTGTGTGAAACTCAAAACCAATGACCAACAATTGCCAAATATATGCTTTAAATAGAATCTCGAAGAAAAGGCTTATAAATTCAAATACTAAATGGCATTTCTAAAAACCTCAATTTTAAAATTAAAAGCCCATTCCTGTTTCCCCAAAGGGGAATGATGAGTGGAAATGAGATTTTTAGAGGTCTCCTTAAGAACTTTGAAGCTGAATCTTTGAACTTTAAACTTTAAACATTGAACTTTGACTTCTGAAACCTTAAAATTT
>JAYVIX010000168.1:0-3100 GCA_043769845.1 Cytophagales bacterium | reverse complement strand
GCTGCATTTAGTGCTAAAAGATTGGTTTGAGAAGCGATATCAGTAATCACGTTTAATGTCCTAGAAATATCTTCCGAACGATTTGCCAAGACTTCAATTGAGTTAGAAGTAATATCAGCAGATGTAATAATGTCGGTCATACTTCCCACCACTTCTTTAATTACTCTTAAACCACTCTGACATCCTTGCTGACCTTTCATGGCCGAAGTATTAATTGTTTCGGCACGGTCGCCCATTTCGTTGGCCGATTTCAGAATGCCTTCTACCAATTTGCTCGATTCATCCGTACGCATCGCTTGCTCTTGTGCGCCTGATGCCATTTGCTGAATAGCAGCCGAAACTTCTGTTGTATTTTTGGTCATACTGTCACTTTTCTTCATCATTTGCATAGAAGACGAAGCGACAGTAAACGAGCTCCTCTCAATTTCTTTCAGAATTTTGTTGATGTTAAAAATGGCAAGATTCAAAGCATTTCCCATTTCTTTAATATCGCCTTTACAAGCTCTTTCGAATCTAGAAGTGAGGTCGCCCATCGAAAGGTTGGTCACAATCTTGTTGATTTCAAGGATTGGTTCAGAGATATTTACCAACAATTCGTTCAATGAATTTGTGAGTTCACCCCACGAGCCATCAAGACCTGTAATATTAAGTCTTTCACGAAGCTGACCTTCTTTTCCTGCCAAGTTTACCACACGGTTCACTTCATTGATCACGTCTTTCAACATGCTTTGTAAGCCAATCAGATCTTGGTTTACTTTTGCTACATCGCCTTCCAGTTTTATTCCTTTAGTATCAGCTACAGCATTGAAATTTCCGTTTTTGATTTCGTTGATCAAAGTAGTAGCTGCTTGAAAACCTGCAGTAAATGCGGTATTATCAACTGCAATTTTTAAGACTTTAATCACATTCCCGTCTTTGTCCACTACAGGGGTGTATGCTGCTGTAAGCCAAAGTTCTTTACCTGCTTTCGATTTTCTTCGGAATTCTCCTTTTTGTGTTCTTCCAACGGCTAGTTCTTGCCAGAAAGTTTTGTATTCACTGCTTGAAGCATATTCTAGGTCACAGAAAATTCTGTGATGTTTGCCTTTAATTTCAGATAATTTATATCCTGTGGTTGTAATGAAATTATCGTTTGCATTCAAAATGGTACCGTAGGGGTCAAATTCAATAGTAGCATAAGAACCATCTAAGGCGTTCACAACACCTGTCATTTCTGCTTCTTTAATAAGCATTGCTTCTTTTTGGCGCATTGTTTCGGTCACATCAAAACGTACCCCGATAAATTTGACCGCTTTTCCATTTTCGTCTAAAACAGGAGCAATAGTCGCTTCTACCCAATAATCAGTGCCATCTTTCGCTCTGTTAGGATACGTGCCTTGAAATACTTTTCCTGCTTTAATGGTGTCCCACATTTCTTTGTATAGACTCTTCGGATTATCCGGATGGCGAAGGATACTATGAGGTTTGCCCATCACTTCTTCACGTGTATACTTTGCCATTTGGCAAAATTTATCATTTACATACGTGATATTTCCGAATTCGTCAGCTTCTGATAATATAGATGCTGCATTTAGGGCATTCATCCTGGCTTCTAGATCTCGCTTCGTAAGATTTGCCTCGTGGATCTGAACTTTCATTTTTTCAGCTACTCCGATAGCTTCTAGTTCCATTTGCTTTTGAGCAGTAATGTCACTAGCTATTTTTAACACTTTTACGACATTACCATCTTTGTCTACCACGGGCGAATAAGTAGCATTTAGCCAAATCAATTCCCCTTTTTTGTTGATTCTTTTTACGTCTCCTTTTTGGGTTCTACCTACTGCAAGTTCTTCCCAGAATATTTTATATTCTGTCGAGGCTGTGTATTCGGAATTACATAAAATGCGGTGATGTTTGTTTTTTAGCTCTGAAAGTTGATAGCCTGAGATTCCTAAAAATATATCATTTGCGCTAACAATATTTCCATAAGGATCGAATTCTATTGTACCAAAAGAGGCGTTAATTGCATTAAGTACACCAGTCATTTCGGCTTGCTTCTGAAGCATTTCTTCCTTTTGCCTCATCGTCTCGGTTACGTCCACCCTAACGCCTACGTATTTGAAAACTTTTCCGTTTTCATCCAATACAGGAGCAAGAGTAGCTTCTACCCAATAGTCTGTACCGTCTTTTGCTCTGTTTGGATACGTACCTTGGAAGATTTTACCCGCCTTGATAGTGTCCCACATCTCTTTGTAGAGACTTTTTGGGTTGTCAGGATGACGAAGAATGTTGTGGGGCTTACCCATCACCTCTTCACGGGTGTATTTTGCTAATTCGAGGAACTTATCATTTACATAAGTGATATTGCCAAATTCATCCGCTTCAGATAGGATAGAAGCAGCGTTTAGTGCGTTCATTCTTGCATCCAAATCGCGCCTTAGTACATCTCCTTCGGCCATTTTCTTTACAAGCTCCTCTTGTGTAGCTTGCATTTCTTCCATGTTCTGGCGCAATTCTTCCTCTTGCGCCTTCATTTCTTCGGTGATTTGCTGTGCTTGAAGTTCTAATTCTTTTTGTGAAGTAATATCACTAGCTATTTGTAGAATTTTATAAGGTTTGCCTTTTTCGTCCAGTAAGGGGTTGTATGATTCTTGAAACCACTTGCAAGTTCCTTCTTTCGTATATCTTTGGAAGATATCAGCCTCGTATTTACCAGCATTTAATCCTTGCCAGAATTTTTTGTAATCGTCAGTAGAGGTATCTTTTGAATCGCAAAAAATCTTGTGGTGTTTGCCTACGATTTCGGACAATTCGTAGCCCATTGTTTCCAAAAAATTATTATTCGCCCAAATAATTTTGCCATCCATGCCAAATTCGATCATGGCTGACGATTTGCTGATCGCTTTCAACAAGGCTTCAACTTCGCCTTGGCCCATTTTTAAGATATGTTCTGTTTCTACAGATGCGCTACCTTGGTCATTCGGCATTAATTTGTCTTTGTGGTGTGAAGAAGTGATTGCCATAAAAAGTATAAATTAGAGTGGTATTTTCTTAATGGTTTTTATCTAAGTCCTCCTACGCACGATTGCTATTTGAGTTGTACAAAATACATGGTCAAAAT
>JAYVIX010000167.1:0-7266 GCA_043769845.1 Cytophagales bacterium | reverse complement strand
ATTACAGACTATTTTTTGTTCTATACGGTTTAATATAGAATTAGTCGGCAAAATAAGATTTTGGCACAAAGAATTCCCTTAGTAGGAATTTATCTTTTGGCTATATCAAAAAAGTTATCCACATTTTCTGTTCATAACCTTGTGGAAAAAGGCTCGTAGGATGGGTGTAGGTTTGCAAGGCAAGACACAAATAAAATGGCTAGAAATAACGCTCTAAATTTCAACAGGTTAAGCAAATACAATTACGAATACCTTTGCTTAGAGGAAGTAATTTTCTTGGAATACCTAATTTTTCATCAAGTAAGGAAGATCGAAATCCCCGTTCAGGCTAGTAGAATAGAACAAGAAACAGGTCTGAAAAAACACCGTCAACAAAAAGCCCTAGAATTGCTTTCAGAAAAAGGATTTGTGATAGTCGACACCCAACAGCAACGCAGAAAAATTACCTTGAATGCAGAAAAAGTCGCACTTTCGCCACAACGTATCTTTTTGAAAACTAATAAATCAGTGATTCGTTTTTTAGGCCAACTGATTGCGCCAGCCACCCAAAAAGAAAAAACGAAACAAGCATTAACGAAACCGAAAAAAGTGGCCAAATCAGCTTCAGGCAAAGCGGTATTGCCAGTTAATCAAATTGGGTTATTTGATTAAGAGTACTTTAGCACACTGATAACGCAGATTAGACTGATTTTCACCAGAAGATCAGTCTTTTTTGTATAAAGATCAGGTTCTATTTTCGCCTAAATCTTTCCAATCAGTGTCATCTATGTTCCAATTTTGGAAGGGATGTTTTAATTTCGCCCGATATACTTCGTTTTTATACTGAAAATCAACCACACAATGGAAATAAAAGCCATCATAGAAAAAGCTTGGGAAGACCGTAGTTTATTGCAAGACAATGATACTCAGGCAGCTATCAAAACTGTTATCGAGGAATTAGACAAAGGACTTATTCGCGTAGCACAACCAGATGGAGACAAATGGATCGTGAACGAATGGATCAAAAAAGCGGTCATCATGTACTTTCCAATCCGCAAAATGAAAGTGACGGAAGCGGGTATTTTCGAATATCACGACAAGATGAAACTGAAAAAGAATTATGCAGAATTGGGAGTTCGTGTAGTTCCGCCAGCAGTGGCTCGCTATGGTGCTTTTTTGGCAAAAGGGGTAATTTTGATGCCTAGTTATGTAAACATTGGCGCATTTGTAGACGAAGGCACCATGGTAGACACTTGGGCTACAGTAGGAAGCTGTGCACAAGTTGGTAAAAACGTCCATTTAAGTGGAGGTGTTGGTTTGGGTGGTGTGCTAGAGCCAGTACAAGCGGCACCTGTCATTATCGAAGATGGTGCTTTTATTGGGTCGCGTTGTATCGTGGTAGAAGGGGCACATGTGGGTAAAGAAGCCGTTTTGGGAGCCAATGTAGTAATCACTGGAAGCTCGAAAATAATAGACGTAACAGGTAGCGAACCAATCGAATACAAAGGATATGTACCGCCACGTTCGGTGGTGATACCTGGTTCGTACACCAAAAAATTTCCAGCTGGCGATTTTCAAGTACCATGTTGCCTCATTATCGGACAACGCAAAGAAAGTACTGATTTGAAAACTTCGTTGAATAACGCACTTCGCGAAAACAATGTAAGTGTATAAATAGTCCAAATTTGTCGGGTCGTACAAAACGATCCGACAAATTAACATGAATTATTTTTCAATTAAAATATGTCTTATTTTTCGTCATTTTGGCACAAAAAAGCATATTTCAGCAAAAGAGATTAGGCAAAATCAAGTAATATCTCTTATTTACGAGTGCAAAAATAGAAAGCCTAAACTTTAAATGAATCGTATTTTGAATAAAGCTTTAAAAGCAGGTGGACTTACCGTTTTTTTCCTTTTGCTGTGTGCTTCCCTTTTTGCACAAAAAAGAAAAAAATCGCCTGTTTATGAAGGCGATAGACATTATCGTAAACACGAATATTTGACCGCTATTCCATTTTTGGAACAAGCCGTGCGAGAAGATTCTACCAAAGCAAAACCATTATTCCAACTAGGAGCCTGCTATTCTCAGAGATACCACAAGGCCAAGGCGATTCACCTAATCGAAAAAGCCTATTCGATTAATCAGAAAGTCGACAAAAATTTTTTTTACTGGTACGGCAAAGCCCTTCAAAACGAATCAAAATTCGATCAGGCCAAAAACAGTTATGCCAGATATCTTTTGGATGCTAAAAAGAAAAAAAATCCATTATATATTTTGGCTCAAAAACACCTCATCGAATGTGAACATGCGCTTTCGATTTGGCATAAAAATCAAGATTTCATGGTCAGGATCATTGGCTCAAATGTCAATACCAAATATTCGGAACACAGACCTGTGATCGCTCCTGATGATTCCTTGCTGTATTTCACCAGCACGCGCCAAAGCAAATACCTTCACGACCTCAATGTAGGATTCATCGAAAACACGTATTCGACCATTAAAAAAAGCGATGGCGAATGGGCAACGGCACAATGGGTAGACAGTTTACTACACTTGACTTTAAATGATGCTGTATGTCAGCTATTTGACAATGGAAATAAAATGCTTCTTTTTCATACTTCAAATAATGGCGATGTGTATTTCTCCAACAAAAAGGATGGAAAATGGGCCAAACCTCATCGCTTTCCTCATATCAATAGCAACTCGTTCGAATCGGACGCCTGCATGACCGAAGACGGCAAGCAGTTATTTTTCGCCTCCAACAAAGGAACCAAATATGCTGATTTGGATTTGTTTGTCTCACAAAGAACTGGTGACAGTACATGGTCTGACCCTGTAAACCTCGGTATCACCATCAACACCACCGAACACGAAGGCTCGCCTTATGTGACTCCAGATAGTAAAACGCTTTATTTTTCGTCCAAAGGACATTCATCCATAGGTGGGTATGACGTTTTTCGTTCTAAATGGCACGATAGTACGAATACTTGGTCTGAACCTGAAAACATTGGAATACCAGTCAACACACCTGGCGATGACATGTTTTTCAGCCTTTCAAAAGAAGGCAATAAAGGATATTATGTTTCTTATCGCGAATCAGGATTTGGCGAAAGCGATATTTTTGAAGTCGTTAGAAAGGTAAAAATACCGTATGAATCCAAAATATTCTCGAAAGATAGCTTGTTCGAATTCAGAGGACTATCTCTGATATTGGAAAAATATGAAGATAACGTGCTGGTGGATAAGAAAGAAGTAAAAGGAAATAAAACCATTTATTCAGACTCGATTCAAATAGGATACGACTATAAGGTATTTATTATCAACGGAATGGATACTGTTTTCAAAGATGCATTCACTTTAGAATATGTACCAAAAGGCAATCAGCTCATTAAAAACTTTTATGTAGACATCAAAGACGAAGACATGATCGGAAAGGCCTATTATAAAGGCATGAGAGTACCCGATCTGAATTCTACCTATATTTATTACAAATTCAACAACTACAAACCTGATTCAAAAGCTGTTCGCAAAATTGAAAAAGTAACGGCACTTTTAAAGAAATTCCCTTTCCTTAAAATCAATATTACGAGCTATTCAAACGATCTAAAAACTGACAATAAGTCGCAAGAACTATCCGAAGAACGTGCACAAAATATCTTCGAAGAAATTGTGCGACAAGGAATCTCGGAAGATCGTCTGAAAACCAGACACAAAGGCATTGCACTTCGGAAAACCAAGTCGCAAACAGCACAACAAAAGAAATTCAACAGAAGAACCGAAATTAAACTGACCAGATAACCATGCGAATATTCAAGAAACTTTTTGTGGTGCTCATGGCGCTACTTTCTTTCCACATTGTTTGCGCACAAAAGTCAATCAATATCAGCATTGTGGTGGTAGACGAAGACGAAAAACCGCTACCAGATGTTCGATTAGAATTTCCTGACGGTACCAAAATGACTGTTCAGAATACAGATATTTTTTCGCATGTTGTGAAGAACGACAAGGAAATCAAAGCATTAGTGGATAGCATTAAAGCCGAAAAAGAAGGCTATAATATTTCAAGAGTTGAATATTTTGTGGCCGATGCTGAGTTGACCGTGAGTATGGAAAAAGTCGAAGACGACCCTATATCGGACGATATAGAACAAAAATGGGACGAATTGCAAGCACTAACTAGCAATGCTGTTGAGCCTAAAAGAGGCGTTTTTAGCTCCAAAACCGAAAGAAAAAGCGTTGAACTAAGTCATGTTGTTACGGCAATTTTTTTTCATAAAAACAAACCAATTATCAACGTACGCATTGTACATCAAGAAACCGATTACCACACCGACTATTATGGCAAAGTAATGTTGCCATTGGCAGCTGCAGAAGACAATCGATTGTATATCGAAGGCTACAAAGTGATTCGAAGTAGAATCAAAAATGAAGAAGTAGAAATTGAAGTGGAAGAAATGAACCAAAAAGAATCATTTGTTCAAAATCTGAGCTTAGTGGCCAATGAAATAAAAAAGGAACAAGAAACCTATGAACATACGAGCGAAAGATTAAATAGTCAGATTGAAGACATTGTAAATAAACTGAAGAACGATAAAACCCTGACAGCTCCTGAAAGAAAGCAGTTGAATGATTATTTAAAATTATTAGTAGATGCAATCGAAAAAAATGAGGCTTATTACAGGAAAAATAAAACAAAACGAGATAGTTTATTAGAAACGATGAATATTTTGTTACTTGAAAAAGAAGAACAAAATAGAATTAGTCAATTAAAAATCAGAGAATTAGAAGAGCAAGATAAATTAAAACAAGCTGATTACAATCGGAAAATAATGATGGTAGGTGGCGTTGCGGTTTTACTATTATTGATCGCCAGTACGTTTATTTTCCTTGCAGGAAAACTGCGCAAACAAAAGAAAGAACTCGAACGAATAAATGCCGAAGTGCTGAGACAAAAAGAAGAAATCACGATACTTTATACTGATATAAGCGACAATATTTCGGCAGCAAAAATCATTCAGAACACCATTCTTCCTACTATCGAGATTATTAGAAAAGAGATTCCTAAGTCATTCGTTTTCTTTCATCCGCGCGATGTCGTAAGTGGCGATTTTTATTGGTGTCATCGCGATGGCAACCGTTTTATCATTGCCGCGGTCGATTGTACAGGACATGGTGTGGCAGGTGCTTTTATGACATTTATTGCCTACAAAATATTGAATCAAATCACTCGTGATCATTCTGGATTAAGAGCGGGCGAAATACTTACGATGCTTAATCAAGAGCTGATTTCATCCCTCAATCAATACGAAAGTGGCAAAACCAATGCAGGAATGGACATTGCACTTTGTGTGTTTGAAGATGGAAAAAACACGGTAGAATTTGCTGGCGCGAATAACCCACTTTATTTGCTGCGTTTCAACGAAATATTTCAAACCAAGGCAGATAAACAAGGCATTGGAGGAAAGCAAAAACAAGAAAATTATCAGTTCACCACCCATACTTTAGAAGTTCAGAAAGGCGACAAACTGTATCTATTTTCAGACGGGTATGCTGGACAAATAGGTGGACCAAACCAGACAGACAAATTTATGTTCAACCGTTTCCGTGATTTGTTGGTCGAATTGAGCAAACTACCTGAAGATGAGCAAGTAAAACAACTCGGAACTCGTTTCCAAAATTGGAGAGGTCAATACGAACAATTGGACGATTTGCTGGTAATTGGGATGGAAATAGCTTAAATAACGTGCTTTTAGCAACAATTTTTTTGGCGAAACTAAAATCTTTACAGCTCTAGAATTTAGTTGAAAAATCGAATTTACTTTCGACAAGTTAGGCGAGGAAATCCCAATTTTGTTTGTGATTTCGTTGCTAAAAAGATGAGTAAAAGACTGAATTAAGCGTTTGAAAAGCACAAATTATATGAATAATAATTCATATAATTTGTGCTTTCAGAAATTACAATCCTTTAAATTGTCGCAGGAAACGCAAATCATTTTCGGTATACAATCGTAGGTCGCGTACTTGGTATTTGAGCATCGTCATACGTTCTATTCCCATTCCAAACGCAAATCCTGAATATTCTTCAGGATCGATTTTTGAGTTTTTCAGTACGTTAGGATCCAGCATTCCTGCCCCACCTATTTCTACCCAACCACTTTGCTTACACACATTGCAGCCTTTTCCTTTGCAAATGAGGCATGAAATATCAATTTCGGCACTTGGTTCGGTGAAAGGAAAGAATGAAGGACGAAAACGAATCTGCATATCTTGCCCAAACAATTCGCGCACAAAATGGAAAAGCGTTTGTTTGAGGTCGGCAAAACTGACATTTTTATCAATATAAAGTCCTTCGATCTGATGAAACATGCAATGTGCCCTAGCCGAAATAGCCTCATTTCGATACACACGGCCTGGTGAGATGGTACGAATAGGTGGTTTTTGGTTTTCCATCACCCTTATTTGTACACTCGAAGTATGTGTGCGAAGCACTACATCTGGACTCTTTTCTATAAAAAAAGTATCCTGCATTTCGCGGGCTGGATGGTTCAGTGGAAAATTGAGTGCAGTGAAATTATGCCAATCATCTTCTATTTCAGGACCTTCGGAAAGATTGAATCCCATGCGTTCGAAAATCTGTAACATCCGTTCGCGCACAATCGTGAGCGGATGTCTACTACCAACTGAATCGGGTACGGTAGGAAGTGAGAAATCCCAATTTTCATCCTCACTCGCTTGACTCTGATTTTCTAGTTGCTCTTTTAACGATTCGAAACGACCTTCTAAGTCCTTCTTTAACTGATTGATAACCTGTCCAGACTGCTTTTTCTGATCAGGAGCAACCGTTTTGAATTTCTCGAAAAGATCGTTCAACAAACCGTTTCTACTTAGAAACCGGATTCTATATTTTTCCAATTCTTCTAAAGTTCCGATGGCGAATACATCTGATTCTTGACGAATGCTATTAATAATTTCTAACATGGTGTGATAATAACGAGGACAAAATTAAAGGTACTGAGCTAAGTTTTGCACCTATCTTACAAATTTTACTAAATTTGGTGTTAAACCACAATTGGTTATTTGTTGATGAAGCGACTTTCGATACTGTTTTTGCTCACTTTTTATATGATATTTCAGGCATTTGCAGGAGATGGAAGGTCAAACCTGAGCGAGTATTCGCCCCAGTTTTTGCAAGAAAAAGGAGCAAGTGCTTCCAGATTTAATATCAAGATACAACCAGCGATCTTTTGGGCAACTTTAGGGATCGAAGCAGAATATGTGGCTTCGCC
>JAYVIX010000166.1:0-4731 GCA_043769845.1 Cytophagales bacterium | reverse complement strand
ACACATTTTATTATCCGCAGATGTAAAAACCAGATCCACTTCTCCCAATTTGAAATCATCAAATGCTGGAAAATAAACCGCATTCAAATCATTGATATTAGGAGAAAAAGATCCTGCGCCAGATGTACTCCATTTTCCAGCACCTGTTGTAGAACTTGAATTCAGTTTTATACCCACCTGAGAAACACACGTTCCAAAAGCAGTATCTGTCACGATTGGAGCTTTTCTGATATTCAAAACTAAACTATCCGATACTGGCAAACAATAGCCGTTTTCAAGACTTGTGAGTTTCAATTTCAAGAAACCACTTAATTTGTCAATTTCAGATGGCACATAAATAGCTTCAACTGTATTAGCGTTTGGCAAGAATTGTCCGCTTCCTGTGGTTGTCCAGATTCCTCCAACTGAATTTTGTATTTCGGCTGAAAGAACTAATGAATCAGAATCGGCACATATTTCAACAGAAGTTGCTTTTATTTCCACTTTTGGTGCCAAAGTGAATCTTACCAACAATTCATCTGTCACATCCTTGCAAGCAGCTGGCCCATGCGAACGAAGTTTCACTTTCATCGCACCTGATTTTATGGTACTTGGAAGTGGTGCAATACTAGTCTCTAATGTATTTGAATCAGGACTAAACATTCCGCCTAAAGGAAATACATGCCAACCGTATTTGGTGGCTACAGTTACTTTGCCAGCCAAGGAAACCAAGGCATTGTTGGCACAAATGGTCTGATCTGCTCCTGCCTGAACAGTAGGAACAGCTGGGACTAATTTTAATATTTTAAATTTGGTCACGGTATCACACCCTCCATTTCCGTCTGTTTTGTACACAAACGCTATTCGACTTTGGCTTCTATCAAGTGCCGACAATCGGTAAGAAGTAGCACTGGTAAAGGCATTTTTCTCAAAAACTCCAGTTCCATTTGTCGTCCAGAAACCAGGAACTATCTTCCCTGCTATTCTAGCCACTGCTTTAATATTCACTGTATCCTTGTCGGCACAAACTGTAATGGTGTCGGACGGATCGCTAAAACTAATTTTCGGATTTGGCAAAATGGTCACTTTCAGATCGCTACTGACACGTTGGGTACATTTACCTACCGTATTGAAAGCCGACAATCTTAAGGTAACAAAAGAAGTATCGTTGCCATTTCCAAGTTCGAAAACGGATGGTTGATAAAGCGATGTCAGTTTCAATGAATCTTCGAAAACACCTCTGTTATCGGATGGACTTGTAAGGGATGACCAAATTGATTTATTTGCATTCTCTGTTTTTCCACTCAGTACCAAAGCAGAATTACTCGCACAAACGGTGGTTGGCAATCCTGCATTCACTTTTACATTTGGCTCTTTTTCAAAACTAATCACCCTCACATCAGCAACTGGTTTACACAACCCTTGCTTGGTAGAAGTGATCGTAAACACCACCTGTCCTTTGTCTCGATCTGGTTGTTTTGGTGCGTAAATCGCTGGCAAACTGATTGTTGAACCTGTAAAACTTGGAGTTCCATCACTTGTCCAATTGGTTTCGGTGATAGTTGCATTTTTAGTCGCTAACAAATGAATGGCAAGTGCACTGCTACAAACTGTTGTGTCATTTCCTGCAAAAATTTCAGGAAGTGGAGTGATATTCAGTACTACGTTTCCTGTTACAGGCAAGCAATTACTATTTCCTTCTGTAGTTATTATGAAATTTATTTTATTCAATTTTCGATCTTTGTCAACCAATTGATATAATGGATTGATAACAAAAGGATCTACAAAAGCACCATTTCCATTGTTTGTCCAAGCGATACTAGTAGCAACTGTAAAACTGTTTCCTTTCAATTCGACCAAATTCGAATCGGCACATATTGCAATATCTGTCGTAGCCAGCGTAATCACTGGCACTTTTGTAATTTTTACATTCAACGTATCTTTTACAGCTTTACAAGCTCCTGTACCTTTTGATGTCAAAAGAAAAATCACTTTACCTCCTAATGAATCATTTGATGAAGGTTTATAAGTGGTAACAAGCGAATCTTTTGTAGTGACAAATATTCCATCGTTCAAAGTACTCCAAACACCGCCTGAAACTTCTTTTGATTTAGTTCCTTCCAAATGAATCAGGCTATTGTTTCCACACAAGCTAAAATCAAATCCTGCATTAATCTTTGGAATCGGAGTGAATGTGAGTCGTTTAAATCCTTCGTCAGATTTACATTTATCTAGCCCAGTTGTCAAAAGTTTCAATACTACGCCATCAGAAACTGCGTCTGCTTTTGAAGGAATATATCTATCGGTCAGATTCGAAGTAGTTTTGAGACCGTTTCCGAAAACACCCGTTCCATTCTGGATAGACCAAAGACCACCGCCTACATTGGATACGCTTCCGTCTAATAAAATAAAGCTGGTATCGCCACAGGCTACTACATCCGAACCTGTAATCAGAATTGGTTTTGGTTTCACCTCAATCCTAATACTGCGCGATTCTGAAACGCAAGTACCTGCTTGATAAGAAGTAAGTGTAAAATCAATCTTCGCTCCATTTTGTCTTTCTTCATCTGCAATCAGATAAGTTGTGATGGCTTGGTTGGTATCCGAAAAAGCACCAAGTCCATTATGCGACCATTGGCCTCCGCCCACAACGGTAACAATACCAGAAAGCGGAATAAAAGCCGTATCTCCGCACACATTTCCATCCGCAATTCCAGAAATTGAAGGAGCTGGAGTGAATGTAACAGTTAATGTATCGACAACTGGTTTACAAGAGGCTAAAGCTGATGTTAATAAAAACTGCACTTTATTGTCCGCAATATTGCCAGCTGTTGGCACATATTCGTCATCTAATTTGGTAGTAGTGATTGCCCCCGAAGTCACAAAATTGTTTTTACTCGGGGATAAAATAGACCAAGTTCCTACTCCAACATTCGCCTTGGTAACCTTACCAGATAAAGATATTTTGGGAATATTAGCACATACACTAAAATCAGAACCTGAAAACACCTCAGGTGCGGTATTGATCAGAATCTCAATTTTCTTAAATTCTGGTTTACAAAGTTTTGTATCGTCAACCACCATTACACTCAATGTCACTTGACCTGAAGCAATATCGCTTTCAGACGGAGTATAGGTCGTATTTGCAACAAGACTGTCTCCAAAATCGCCATTACCATCTGTAAACCATGTAACAGTTGATCCTGCTGAATTTTTGGCATTAATCAAAACAGGATCAGAATTGGTGCAAGTTGCTCCAGAACTTACAGGTGCAAATGTTGGCCCTTCATTGATAGTCACCAAAATAGTATCTTCTTTCTGAGTACAAGTACCGCCAGGAGTAGAGGTGAATTTTAACTCCACTTTATTAGCAGTTTTGTCTTCGGCAGATGGGAAATACGAAGCATTTTGAGCATTGATACTTGGCTTGAATATTCCACCTACTGCTGGACTAATTTTCGTCCAGAAACCGACTGAACCAGTAGCTTTCAACCTAACCGAATCTACATTGGTACAAATGGTTTGATCGGTACCTGCTGAAACAGCTGGTGTAGGTACAAAATGTATGAATAAAGTATCAATAAAAGGTTGACACAAACCTTGTGCTGTAGTCTCAAAACGAATTGCGATTGAATCATTGATCAATGCCCTGTCTCCTACTGAAGTGTTATAGGTGGTAGATAAAGCAGTTGGGCTAGTAAACGAGAATCCTGGATTTGGACTCAAACTTGTCCATTTGAAGGCTGTTCCAATATTGTTGTTCAATACGGCATTCAAATCTACAGAAGCACTTCCTTCACAAGTAGAAATATCCGAAAGACTCAATTTAGGCGTTTGCGAAATAGTCACTGTAGTATTAGCTGAGGCTTCACTAAACGCACAATCGCCTTTCCCCTTTAAGGTAAGCGTTAGCACTGCTTTACCATTATCAATTTGCGTTTGATTTGGCGTAAAAATAATGTCGCTTACTGTATTAGAAGGAGCAAATGTACCCAAACCTGATGTTGACTGCCACGAAAATGTACCTGCATTCAATGTTACAGGTTTTAAAGCGGCTCCAGCATCGGCACAAATCGAAACAGATGGTATTGAAATTATACTCGGGGCTGGCGTAATTGGTACAACTATGGTATCAGAATATGCTTTGCAACCATTGTTATTTTTACTAGTCAAATAAAACTCTACTGAACCATTTGCAATATCAACAGCATCAGGTGAATATACCGCATCAAGACCTGCTCCTATGGTAACCAGCTTGCCATTTCCTGCTGATTTCCAAGTACCTGAACCTGCATTCTGTACCGAACCATTCAAAGTTATGCTTGGTGCATCCGAACAAATTCCAGTGGCCGTTCCAGCATCCACTTTCGGCTTAGATAAGAATTTAACAAATACAGATTTGGATACTGGCTTACATTTTCCTAATCCAAACGAGGTATATTTAAACTCCAACGTAGCGTTTTCAACAAAATTAGAATCTACATATTTGATCGTTCCACTCGAATTGTCAGGGGTAAAAGTACCATTACTACCAGTAGGTTCTTGCCAAAAAGCACCTTCTGTATTCAAAAAAGAACCTGTCAAAGTAACACTAGGAACATCTGCACAAACCGTTTGGTTGGATCCTACTGTCAAGACAGGAACTGGCTCAAACTTAAAACTAATTTTGTCTGATACTGCTTGACAAAAACCATTGTCTTTTGAAACCAATGTTAGCACTACTGATTTTACCGCTTTATCGCCCGTTGAAGG
>JAYVIX010000165.1:0-5816 GCA_043769845.1 Cytophagales bacterium | reverse complement strand
TGCCAATTGTTCATTCGCAGTGTTTTGCACAATTCGTATTCTTGTTTGTTGATCTCATTGATAATATTCATCAACGAGGTAACAAAGAATGGCACGATGCCAAATATCAACAAACTGATTTTTAATTGATGACCATCTTGTGTCAGGAGAATAAAAAGAAAGCTTAACCCACTTACAGTAAGATACCTAGCTTTGATTATAAACTTAGCAATGGGCTGGAAAATCGGTATCAAAGAGAGATAGCAAACCAAAACCGCAACCACGAGCGAGATGCCCATGCCTTGAAGCGAAAGGCTGATACTGCTAAAAAAATTATCATAAAATTGAGATGTCCCTAGAATAGTGATTATAGTTTGGACTACTTTCAACGGACTAGGAATCAATTCATTTCCAAGCAATTGCCAGGCTGTTATGGCAATTATTGCTTCCAACGAAATGAGTATAAGCATCGATTGCTTATTCAGAATATGTAGCGGTTCAATCGTTTTTCTTAACATCGCCTTTTTTGATTATGTCTTATAAAAGAAAAGACTTGGGTGCATGCCAAGTCTTTTCTTTAGTGTAAATCTATTCTTACAATTATTCGCCCAATACAATCTGCACTCTTCTGTTTTGTGCTTTTCCAGAAGCCGTAGTATTGTCGGCTACTGGTTGCGAAGCGCCATATCCTTTGGATACAATTCTATTTTCAACCAATCCTTTTCCGATTAAATAATTTTTGACCGACTCCGCTCTTTGTTCTGAAAGTTTTTGATTTTTGTCGTCCATTCCTACGTTGTCAGTATGGCCGTATACGCCAACTTTCAAACCTTCAGCAACAATCGAGCTTTTTAATATCTCGTCCAAAACAGAATATGAAGCTGGTTTAATAACGGCACTTCCTGTTTCAAATTGAATTTGATACGACTTAGATGAAACTTCACTAGTTATCTCATCCGAATACGTCATTTTGATCGCTTGACCTGACATCAATTCAGGATGATTTGCCACTACCGATTGAAGGAAAGATTTATCGACTACTTTTTGATAAGCAGGATAATTGGCCAAATATTCCGGATACATTTTTGAAAGAATATCGCCAAAAGTGGTATAAACGATCTTGTAACGATCTATTCCGTCTTTACCTAGTCCAAATGTATTGGCAGCATCTTGCAAATTGAAGGCCATTGAACCTCCCAAATCAATCGTAAGTCCTTGCAAATCTTTCTCTTTCACACCATTATAATATTTCAACCAGTAGTCAGCATTTTGCTCGTTGTATACTTTGGCCGAAATAGCAGCAGAAAATTTCTTCGCTTCGCTAAACGAACGTACTTGATCGCCAGCTTGAGCCAAGGCTATAATTAAATTTTCGAAATCGGTACGATGATCGTATGCGAATTTCTTTATTGTAATGGTGATGTTTGGCATTTGCGAAGCATATTGCTTTGTGTTGGCAATCGTCACTAAACCGCCTTTTTGTGTGGCAATATTCACATCACCAGGCGTCCAAGTGGCTACACCATCCACACCAACTGTAGTATCCTTTGCTATTTTTTTGCCATCCACTACCAGTTTTCTTTTCTCTGTATAACCGGTGATGTATTTATTAGGCGCATCTAGAAAATCGCTTGCAGCCATCAAGTTGATAGCTTTTGGATCATAGGTGGTTTCGTCAGGATTCACTTTCAAGCCATTGTCTCCAGCCCATTTTAGAAGGATGTTCATGTCTCCGTCACGCATTACACACGCCACTGTTTTGCCCAATGCACTTTTAGGATCTTTTTTCCATTCTACAGGCCCCATCACTTGGTCTTCACCATACGATTTGCCCATCGCATAAAATGCAATTGGTTGATAATCTGGACCTAGTGGTTCTAATTCTTTTGATAGAGCTGCAAAAAAGGCAGGCATTCCATCTCCCATAAACGATGCAAAAACACCCGTTGTATTGGTATTGGCTTTATATTCTTGCGCAAATTTTACAATATCAGCAATTGTTTTATTGCAATCGTCCTGGCGAATGATCTCCACTTGAAGTTTCGCTTGGTCAAATAATGATCCTTTGGTCGTATTGGCTCCACCATTGGCATACATCATTGGGAATTGTGCATTCCAAGCCATGATTTTCCAACTAATTTTAGTTCCTCCATTTACTGACACTTCTTCCGAAGGCAATGCAAGAATGGTGGCATTGCCAGAAAGCGATGCTTCTGGAGCATCCGGTAACATTACTTTCCCAATCTCGGCCGATTGTTTGGCGTCTTGTGGTCTTTTGTCCCACCAAAGTACTTTCGCAGCAAATATAGAACCTAGTAACAAGGCAATAATTAATACTTTGCCTGATGTTTTGACTGTAGCCATTGTTTTAAATTATTAGTGGTTAGGTTAACTTATATTGGTAATTATTGTAAAAGATTATCGTAAGAATTGGTATCAATTTTGCCTATTTCCCTTCTGTTTTCGCTTATTTTTATTGGATGTGAAAGTTTTAAATCGCGTTCTGAATCATAAGACTCCAATAATTTCAGTCCTTGTTGTTCAAATGTGGCATTATCAAGATCGATAGAGCGCATAAAATCAGAAGAATAACTGATTGCCTTCTTCATATTGGCTAATTTATTGGCAATGTCATCTTTCAGATATTCCATGGATTGCTCCACCATCATTTTTTTCTCAGGATCACCTTTGAATATTTTCAATGCCGAATTCAGTGCTTTGTTTCCTGAAGAAACCGATTTGTATAGGTCTTTCTTGAGTTCTAGCTCATTTTTGGCATCTTCAATGAGGTACGCACTATTTTTATGAATCTTGGTCAAATAATCTCCAATACGAGCCAGATTGTCTCTTATTGGGGTCAACTGTTTGATGTATTCTTGAATACGAGCGACTTGTCGTGTTGCATTACCGAGTTCTGGCAGCATATTATTGGCCTGTGCCGCTTGCGCGCGACTTATTAGCTTGTTTAGTTCTTTTTCTTTTTCGTTGATTTTAAGATCAATTTTTTCTTTCTGTCCATCTACTTCGATTGATTGTTGATACAATTTTTCGCGTTGTTTTTCCATGTCGTTGATATAGTCTTCGGCAATGATAAATGGATCAAGCTCGATCACCACCCCGATAAGTTTCTTCATCAATATTTCATAGAAATAAAAGAACGCCATTCTGAATTTGCGATGCGTCACACAATACAAAAACACACCTAACGAAAGTAAGGCAACTCCAAAATTGAAAGTATTCCAGATGACGGTTGTCAGGATAGGAAGTACAAAATAACCAATTAAAGTAGCAAGGCCAAGTCCCATAATTACGCCTGCTTTGCCGCCAGGACGGTTCCAATACGACTTTAATTTGTCGGTATCAGGGCCAGTTGGGAATATTTGAGTTTCCATTTTTCGTATAAACTAAGTACTTGATAAACTATTAAAGTCGACTATAAACTATTTAGATGCTGTTGTTGATTTTTACAATGTCAGTATTGATTTTATTCAAAATAGCCTCACAAGCCAAATTGTAGCCACCCTTGTTTGAGCCAAGTTTTGCTTCTTCTTGCTGAATTTCTTCTTTTAGAATACCGATTTTCCCTTGCGCTTCGGTGATTTCTTTGGTAAGATTTTTGATTAATTCTGAATGATCAAAAATACGTTTTTCTAAAGTGATTAGATTTTGTTTTCTAGTTTCCAGTTCACTTTCCGCTTTTTTGTCAATTGCTTTTTCGAACTGATCCTTATCTGCCTGAATAACTTGCTTGTAATGCGAAGCGGTTTCGATCAATTTTTGTTTGGTCAGACCTTGAATACTTAAGGATGCAAAAACAGCCGAAATACGTGTTTTTTCGTCCGCAATATGTGCCTCAAGAGTGTCCATCATTTTGAAAAATTCAAAATAATCAGGACCAGCAAGATTAGATTTTTCAAAAAGAGCATCAAAATGTTTAGAAAACTTCTCCACATCCTGCTGATTAAATGCGGTTGGAGTTGCGGTCGGAGTTATTTTAGGCGTGCCTTGGGCGACTACGGGAGTTGCTACAGCAGAATCTGCCGTTTGTTCTTCCTCAAATTCCACAAACACTCCTAATGCCTTTTTGAAAATACTTGCCATAATTAGCTTGAAAAGATTTGAATGAAATGACTATTCCGAGTATAAAAGTATGTATATGTTCGACAAAATCAACTATTTAGCGCAATTAAATAGTCCTGAAACTAAATGGATTCCGATAAAACATGTAATACACTTCACTTTATAATCATGATCTTTCGACTTTCTATTGCTAATAAAAGGAGGTGTTTTATGAAACAACAGGAAGGT
This sequence comes from Cytophagales bacterium, assembly GCA_043769845.1. GTDB lineage: Bacteria > Bacteroidota > Bacteroidia > Cytophagales > UBA9547 > UBA9547. The sequence continues at coordinate 1,529 of JAYVIX010000165.1, read as the reverse complement.
TTTTAGTTAAAATACTCCTGTATTATATGAAATATTTTATTTAAAAGGATTGTTTGGGTTTCTACTTCCAAAAATTCCTACTCCATTTTCGATCAAACCTCCAATTCTTCGCTCGTAATTTGGCAGGGAAATACGAAAACGTTTCTTTTACCGATAAACTATTGAAAAATGCACCATCGTCCGTAAGAACTAGTTGGACAAATCGATTTTGGGAATCCTTTTCGGTTAGGTCTGCAAAAGGCAATTCTTCCTTCAAAAGTGCGTTCTGTTCTTTCAGTTTGTCTTTCAAATACCATTCGGGACGAAACGTACTTTCTAGTTTCAACGAAGAAATAAAACGACCTTCTGATACTTCCAGTGCATATTCTAAGTATTTCTTCAGCAGTTTTGGCCCTTCGTGTTTGGTGTTTTCTACACTCAATTGTTGCGGAAAAATACTGGAAACCACTATTACTTTTTCGCGCGCACGGGTCACGGCTACGTTCAGTCGGTTTTCGCCACCGTCCATATTAAGGCTACCAAAATGATGGTTCATGCGGCCAGATCGATCTGGGGCGTAACCAATTGAGAAAATAACAATGTCTTTTTCGTCTCCTTGAATATTCTCGATGTTTTTGACAATGAAACTTTCTGGCAAAATTCGTTTTTCAGCCACGCATCGCTCTTCCAGCAAATCCAGAATCAGGTTTTGCTGAAACATATTGAATGTGATCACGCCCACTTCTTTTTCGGGTTGAGAAATGAACAGTTCCAAACAAAGCTCCACTACTTTTTCGGCTTCCGTTTGGTTGCAATGATTTTCCAAAAATCCAGCCGATTTCACAAATTCAATTCCTTTGTGTTTGCTTTGGTAGGTATGAAAATCGGGCAACATTTGGAGCTTGTTTTTGTAGAAATGTTGATTCGAAAAACCAATCAAATCAAGAGAACGGCTACGATAATGTTCCGTCAGCATCACTTGTGGCAAGTATCGACAACCTAGTTCGAGTAAAGAATCAATCTCGGTTTCGGGTATATCTTCATCGTCTTCGTTGAAACGAGTTCGGTACAAGTCATTGGGCTGTAATTGTTTACTATCGCCCGCAATCACCAATTGTTTACCGCGCGCCATAGCCGGAATTCCTTTTTCGGAAAAACATTGGGACGCTTCGTCAAAAATCACAAGGTCAAACAGTTTTTCCATCGGAAAAACGGCCGAAACCGTTTCGGGCGAAGCCAACCAGCAAGGCAAAACCTGAAAAGCCTCTTCATGAAACGATTCGATGGTTTTACGCAGAGGCCAAATTTTCTTCTTTTTGGTAGCCTGATGTTGCAAATCGCGAAACGTAGTGCGGTTGCCCAATCGGTTGAATTCCTCGTGACGATATACTTGTTCGCGCAGTTTTAAGATCAAAATTTCACGGCTCAATTTCTGTTTTTCAGCAATCGCCTCGTTCAATTCTTGTTCCAACATGGCCATTGTGGGTGTAGAAACACTTTTTAGGATCGGATATTTCGTCTCAATTTGATCAATCCACGCATTTCGGATT
>JAYVIX010000164.1:0-2290 GCA_043769845.1 Cytophagales bacterium | reverse complement strand
TGAAGCTTCCTTCTCTTTCTTACGCAATTCGTAATTCAATGAATATTCCTTTTTGTCTTTTTGAGATTTGTATTCTTCCAAGTCAATCACAAGCTCTTTAAGTGCTTCGTCGCTCTTCAAACGCGACTGGAATTTCGAATCTAACTTGCTGATTATCTTTTCGTTGATGTTGTTTGTTTTCACAAAACCTGCTTCTTCTACCTCATCATAAGGAAGTGCTGTTGGCTGCGAACTTTCTCCCATTTCGTCCGCATTAAATGGTGATGGCAGTGCCAAGTCAGGCTCCACACCTTTCAACTGCGTACTGTTACCTGTAATACGATAAAATTTCTCAGTTGTAAGTTTCAATTGACCAAAACGCTCCTTTGCTTCAAATCCGACACCTGTAGAAACTCCATTGTTATCCTTTCCTCTGGAAGCTTGACGTGGCGAATTCAAAAACTGATCAAGGTCAACCAACTGCTGTACGGTTCCTTTGCCATATGATCTTTCACCTACTATCACACCTCTTTTGTAATCTTGAATGGCTCCAGCAAAAATCTCAGATGCCGAAGCACTGAATCTATTTTGAAGAATCATCAATGGACCCGCATAAACGGTTTCTTTGTCGGTATCCGACTCTACGTCTACTTTACCACGGCCCGTTCTACGTTGTACCACAGGGCCATCAGGAATAAACAAACCAGAAAGATTAATGGCTTCGGTAAGTGAGCCACCACCATTATTTCTTAAATCTATCAGTACCCCATCCACGCCTTTCTCTTCAAAATCCAATAGGAATTTCTTCACGTCTTTGGTCGTACTTTGGAAATCTCCACCCTTACGAGCGTCTTCAAAATCACGATAGAACATAGGAATGTCTATCACTCCTATTTTGTATTCTTTTTTATCGTGTTTGATATCAATTATTTCGCCTTGAGCAACTGCCTCTTCTAGTTTTATTTTCTCTCTAACAATTCTTAAAAGTTTAGGCTCGGTACCAGTTGGAGCATCCGATGGCAAAAGTTTGAGTCTAACAACCGTTCCTTTTTTACCTCTTATCAACTTCACGGCGTCGTCCGTCAGCCATCCTATAATATCTTGAAACTCGCCTTCGTCTCCTTGTGCTACACCCACGATGTAATCATTTTTACTGCCCTGACCACTTTTGAACAATGGCCCACCAGGAACTACATCCACAATCATCACATAGTCGCCTTCGTTTCTTAGCGTTGCTCCAATTCCTTCTAAAGACTGACTCATTTCTATATTAAACTGAGCCGCACTGCTTGGAATCATGTATGAAGTATGCGGATCAATAATTTCTGTGAAAGAATTCATAAATGTCTGAAAAATATCCTCAGCTCTCCATTTAACAACTCTCGACTCATACATGTCGTAACGTTTGCTCAATGTAGCTACTATTGCACTGTCTGTACTTCCGCTAAGTTTCAATCCTAAAGCTTGGCTCAATATGATTTTGTCCCACACTTTGTCTAGTTCTTTCTCGTCTTTTGCCCATGGAGAAGTAGTACGATTCACTTCATAGGTTTCATTTGTCGTAAAATCCATAGGTTTTTTCAAAAATGCTTTGATGTAGGCATGTCTACTTTTATATTTCATTCTGTAGGTATTGAAAACATCAAAAGGAGCGTCTAATTCACCTGAAAGCATAGCTTCATCGATACTAAATCTATATTTTTCAAAAGATTCTATTTCAGATTTTGTAAAATAAGCCTTCGATCCATCGACATTATCGATGAAACTCGACCATATTTTTGATGATAGCGAATCATCTAAAACGAACTTTCTGTAGTGATAATTATTCAAGAATTGCGTTACAAATGCTTGAACTTTTGAATGCGATGCAGAAGGCCGAAGTGGATCATAACTGTACTTAGGAGTTTCTGTTTGAGAAAAGGTCAGGAAACTCGAAAGACCCAAAAAAGTAATTAATAAGCTTTTTTTCATTTTCATAACTTGTGTTTGTTTCTTATTTAAAAGAAACTATTTAACGATTTCAATCAATTCTACATCAAAAATCAAAGCCTGATTCGGACCAATAGATGGTGGACCTTGTGGGCCATATGCCAAATCCGAAGGTATATAAAGTGTCCATTTAGAACCTACCGGCATCATCTGCAACGCTTCAACCCAACCTTTTATTACTTGAGTTACGCCAAATGTTGCTGGCTCACCCCTATTAACCGAACTATCAAAAACTGTACCGTCTATAAGCGTGCCATGATAATGAACTTTTACCTTGTCAGTTTCTAGAGCCTTTGCACCTGCTCCAGCAGTTATCACCTTA
>JAYVIX010000163.1:0-2881 GCA_043769845.1 Cytophagales bacterium | reverse complement strand
GTTTTGATCGGAAATCCTCCACCAATATCAATCGAATCAATCGTTGGGCATATTTTGCGCAACTCGCAATAAGTATTCAAAAAGTCGGTCAACTCGCCCCAATAATACGCAGTATCTTTTATTCCTGTGTTTATAAAGAAGTGAAGCATCTTCAGACTAAACTTCGGATTGTTCTCGATCTTCTCTTTATATAATTGAACAATATCATTCTGACGAACGCCCAAACGCGAGGTATAGAACTCAAACTTTGGCTCTTCGTCTGACGCAAAACGAATCCCAACGTTACAATGTTTGGTCATCAATTTGTCGTATTCGTCTATTTCTTTGATGTTATCCAAAATAGGAATAACGTTTACAAAATCATCGTTAACAAGCTCGCTCACATATTGTGTATAAAGCGGACGTTTGTATCCATTACAAAGTACAAACGTGTTTTTATCTATTTTTTTCTGCTTGTAAAGGTTACGAATGATCTGAATATCAAAGGCAGATGAGGTTTCGATGTGCACATCGTTTTTCAAAACTTCTTTCAACACAAATTCAAAATGTGATGCCTTGGTACAGTAGCAATACACATAGTCGCCACGATAATTGGCTTTCTGCATCGAATTGCGAAAGTATCGTTTAGCGTCTTGAATATTGTGCGAAATCTTGGGCAAATAAGAAAGCTTAAGCGGAGTACCGTATTCTTTGATAATTTTCATCAAAGGGACTCCATGAAAAAAAAGTTCGTTATTGATGACCGTAAACTCTTCGGTAGGAAAATAGAACGATTGCTCAATTAAGTCAATGTATCTGTCGCGTCTTGCCATTTCTTAGTTTAAATAAAAGACTGTAAAATTGCTTTACTTTGGGCGTATCGCAAAAGAAATTGATTTTATATTATTGTTAAGTCCCAAAAAACAAGATCAATTATATGAATTATTTTTCAATATAAAAATCTCCTAATTCGATATGTTGATCTAGCAACTGCCAACTAGCATGAATTGGTAAATGAGTTTTTGCAAACTCAATAGGAGGCGCTAAAAAATAGTCTTCTGTATATTTTTTAAAAAACTGCTTGTTTTCGACCTTACCCACACACATCGGAATATCGAGCAAATACCAATAACCATCTATTCTCACAGCATTCCAATAATGATTTGGGGAATTTTTTCCTTCTTTTTCGGGATCGAAACCCTTGGTATACCCTTTCAAAGTGCGGCACTCGATTTCGTTGTTTTGGCACAGCAACGTAAACATGTCTGCAAAACCTTTCGAAAGTGCTTTTCTACTTTGGTAAATAACTAATGGATGCTGTGGCGGAATATGATTGGTGAAATAACTGTGCGAATCAAAAGTGACATTTTGCGAAATCAAAACAAAAAAAGCTCTAATCTTTTGATATTCAGTAGGTTTGTTTTTTGATAAATGGGCATTCATATCGCCTAATGTTCTGAAATGTTGCTCACTGAGATGTTCAACATCCGAGGCGATTTTTTTGTCTACTTCGGTTTTATTTAATAGGTTAAAAGGTAATTCTTCGTAAAACATCAACTTGCCTTCGTAATCCGAAGTATCGACCATGTCCATTCCAAGAATGTCATACATGTTCTCCTGTGCAAATGCATTTGCAGAAAGAAAAAAGACAGAAAGAAAGAAAAAAAACTTAGGCATAAAATAGTACGAATGCTAAATATAGAATATTTAGCATTCAGTCGAAAAAATGAAGTAGGAAATTATTCAAAAAACAACAAAATCAAGTGAATTTTGAATTATATCAATAATTTATTGAAATTCTAAAAGTTGACAGAAAATGGTTGCTTACATAATTCCTCTGATTTCATCTTTCAGGAATTTCAAAGCGATGTCGCAAGGGTTGCTTTGGCGAGTTATTACTTCTTCGAAAATGTTTTTGGCGAGTTCAAGTCCACGGTCGTTGCGGTCGGTTCTTTCGGCTGCTCGGTTGATAGTGGTGATAATTTCTTCTTGGGCACGTCTTACAATAGTCCAAGCGTCATCGCTCATATACAACTGTTGCGAGAGATTATGGTTGAATTCGTCTCGCACATCAAACAAAAGTCTTTGTTGAAGCTGCCCTGCAGTAAATTCTGGATCGTTGACTCTCAGAATCAGGTTATTGAGCGAGATACGTTCTAAAAACAGACAAACTCGTTCGTACGCTTGTAGGCGTACAGGAAGTGACGTTTTAGAGTTTTCAATCTTCAAATCGGCTAGCTTCTTTTCAAATTCTTTTTGCGCCAACTCGAAATCTCGGTTTACAAATGCTTTCACCGTCAAATACATCGCCACCAACACAATGGTTGCAGGCAATACAAGTTTCATAAATTCTATTAAAGGCTCCATAAGATTTTAATTATTAATTAATAATTTTTAATTAATAGAACTACCAGTTTTTCTTAATTATTTCCAGAATCGCTTCGTGTGCATTGCCAGCGCAAAGGACTTCCGAACCATCTATGAATTTGTTTCCACCCGAGAAGTCCGTGATTTTACCTCCTGCTTCTTGCACCAGAATAATTCCAGCTGCAATGTCCCATATATTTAAGTTGTATTCAAAAAATGCTTCGGCACGACCAGTAGCTACATAGGCCATGTCTAAAGCTGCCGAACCTAACCTACGCACACCATGACAACGGTTTGTAAACTGCTGTAAAAGAGCATAATACTTTTCGGTGTGGCCTTTGAGATCGTATGGAAAGCCTGTGATAATTAGCGAATCTTCCACGGTTGTGGTGGCCGTTACTTTCAGTCGGGTGTTATTCAGCCATGCCCCACCATTTTTCCAAGCATAAAATACTTCCGAACGCAATGGATCAATAGTTGCGCCACATAATACTTCATCGCCATGCATCAATGCCGCAGTAGTCGAAAATATGGG
>JAYVIX010000162.1:0-3677 GCA_043769845.1 Cytophagales bacterium | reverse complement strand
CTTGGTGTTTCGCTCAACGACCTAAATAGCCCAACAGTACGACCTATCAGTTACGATTTTACGATTCCTCGTTACCTTACTTTTTATGGAGAAAAATTACAGGACATTACCGAGAACATACAAATAAAAGGGTCGGGGAGGAGCAATTGGAAACCAAATATACCGCTCAGTTATATCGTGCAATTAGGATTCGTTTTTTCGAACACAGTGGTGGTGAGCGGATTGTATTATGCGAAAAAAGGAACTGGAATCGCCATCGACTTAAATAATGTGAAGCTAAATAACGGATTTGCAGATCTTTCATTTGCATATTTAATGCCTGCACAAAATGCGAATCCTGCAATTTCGCAGTACGAGCTGAATCTTCGTTTTTATATGGATCGATAGTTTTGTCGATGTTTTTTGACGAACAGTTTACTTTTCGTACCGTATGATTGTAAATGGACATGACGGCAAAAAATAAGAGTCAGGAAGTGGTGGAAGCGATATTGAGCGGCCAGAACACAAAAGTCTTGAATTACTTATATAAAACAGCTCTTCCGCAGATAACCAAGTTCATTTGCATAAACAACGGTGACGAGGACGAGGCAAAAGATATTTTCCAAGATGCAGTAGTGTCGCTTTTCACTACCGTGAAAATGGGAAAGTTTGACATTGAAAAGGACGTAAATGGTTTCTTGTTTTTCGTTTCGAGGAATTTGTGGATCAATTATGTAAAGAAAAGAGGTCGTCAATTGGACGTTTCCAAAATGCACTTATCAATGTATGAAGAAAGCCAGTTGGCGGTGATGATTACAGAAGAAAAAAAGGTACAAATAGAACAGTTTCTTGAAAAAGCAGGAGACAAATGCAAGCAAGTGTTAAAGTATGTGATCTACGATAATTATAGCATGAAAGAGATTGCAAAGCTGATGGATTTTGCAAATGAAGCTGTCGCAAAAACGACCCATCACCGATGCAAACAAAAATTGATGGATTTGGTGGTTAACAACAAATCCGTCATTAACTTATTCAAAGACAATGAAAGAGAATAGCGATATACTAGACAAGATTGAACTTTACACCAAAGGCAAGATGCGTTTGGAAGAAAAGCTCGCTTTTGAAAAAGAATTGGCAACGGACGAATTGGTGCGTGAACAATTCGAGTTTTCTCAGATTGTAGACCAAATGATCATTGGGAATGAAACCTTGAAACTTAAAGAGCAAATGCAAAAGGATTTGTACAACACCAAATCCAACATTGGTAAGTATTTGGCAGTTTCCCTTTTTGCATTGATAGCAAGTGCTGGTTTGTTTTTTGTTTTTGATAAAAAAGAAGAGAACGTAATAAAAGAGGTAAGCCCCGTTACGGGAGTGCCTCAGAAAATAAATCAAATTGAAAAACAAGTCGAGATTCAAAAAAATACGATTTCAGCCAAAACTAAAACGGCTGTTATTCAGGAGAACAAATCAAGTATAAAGTCAAACGTAAACTCACCGAATACTTCTGAGTCGAAAGTGGCATCAGTTCAGCCCGAAATGGTACAAAATATTTCGGTACCTACTTCGGCTCAGGCAATTTCAGCCCAAAATGTGGCGAGCAAGCAAAATGTGACGTTGGCTCTTAAGCAAGATCCATGCGCTAGTTTAGAGGGCGATGTGGAATTTTATACTTCACCTAGTTGCAAAGGCCAGGAAACGGGAGAAGTGCATTTGAAAACCGAGACGGTGAAAGGTGGTTTGGCTCCATTTACGTTCACGATTGGCGACCGAAAGGCCAAGAATCATATTGATCGTCTTGCTGCTGGTCAATATTCATTGTTTATAAAAGATGCGAATGGTTGTTCGGTAGAAAATGTCAAAAAGGTCGTTGTGGCGGAGAAAAAATGTATTAATAAAATTGAATATGTTTATAATCCAGAATACGATTCCTCTTGGCCCATTCCGTATGATGCTGATAAGCAAGCTACTAGTGTCAAGATTTTGGAAAAAGGTGGAAAAGTCTTTTTTCAAACAGCCGTTTCATCTTCTCAACCAACAGAGTGGAAAGGGGAGAGCAATACTGGTTTGACACTTGGAATGGGTATTTATTTTTTCACCATCGAATATGCTGATGGAAGTGTAGATGAAGGGAGTATTGTGGTAACGAGATAGTTTGCAGTTTTTTAGTTCCTTGTTCGTAGTTCAAAACTAGAAACTACGAACAAGGAACTGAGACTAAAAATCAGAATACTGCAATTTTTTCTAATTTTTTTCTAATTCTTGTTTACCATCGTGCCTAGCTATTTGTAGGTGGGGATATTTCAAAAACCTATGGTATCATGAAAAAGAATTTACTATTAATTTTAGCTTTTTTGGGCTTTGCACATTTGCTGTCTGCTCAAACTTATCCGCCTTCATGTGTAATAACATCGCCTTACAGTAACGCTTATTTCAAAGCGGGAACTGATGTGGAAATCCATGTTTATGCCTCCGACATTGGCAAAACGACCAATAACGGCACTGTCACTAAAGTGGAGTTCTTCAACGGAACTACCAAACTAGGTGAGGCTATTACACACACTAATTTTACCTATAAGTATATTTGGAAATGTGTAGCTGCTGGTACATATACACTAAAAGCCCGCGCCACCAACAGTCAAGGGGTCGTCTTCAATTCAGTGGGTAATATTATAACTGTAGGTTCTGCCAATATAACCCAACGTGGCATGAGTGCTTGTAAGGGAAAATACCTTGCAAATGTTATTGCTGGTTCGGCAAATACACAGTATAACACGCTTTGGAACGGTGTTACGGCTGAAAATAGCTGCAAGTGGGGTTCGGTAGAAGGGACACGTAATAGCTTTAACTGGGGTGGTGCTGATGTTTCGTACAATCATGCGAAAAACAACAATTTTGTTTTTCGCTACCATGCAGCAGTGTGGGCGTCACAATATCCAGGTTGGTTATTCAACAGTAATCTTAGCATGGCTGATGCCCGTGCCGAGATAGTGCAATACATGGAGGCGATTGCGGCACGCTACCCACTGATGGATCAAATAGATGTATTGAACGAGCAGTTGGGCAACCATCAGGCCGACAACCAAAAATTAAGGAACTTGTTGGGAGGAGGAACTAATGTGTCGCCTACAGATTATGGATGGCAAATCTGGTTATTTCAGGAGGCAAGAAGAATATTTCCTAATACAAAATTGGTTTTAAATGATTATGGTCTGGAGAATTCAACCGGAGATATTAATACACAATTGGGATTGATCAGGGTTTTGAGAGACAGAGGCATAATAGACGGATTTGGAACTCAAGCACATTGCTTTAACATAGACGGAATGACCGCAGCGGCATTGAAAAGTGCCTTGGATTTGATGGACAATTCAGGTGTTCCTACTTATGTAACTGAGTTGGATTTGAATGGTCGTTCAGAAGACAACAATAACAATGGTGCTGTACAGTCTACAAGTTATCAAACACATTTTCCAGTTTATTGGGATCATCCTTCAGTAAAAGGGATTACGCTTTGGGGATATGTGACAGGTGCTACTTGGAAAGGTGGTACAGGACTAATGAGCAGTGGCGGAGTAGACAAACCTGCCATGACTTGGTTAAAGAGTTATGTTTCAGGCAAACCAAACGTGGGTTACCCGATGTGTACTACTGGAGCTTGTGTGCCTAACGCATTAGAAGAAAATAACGAAGGATCT
>JAYVIX010000161.1:0-2158 GCA_043769845.1 Cytophagales bacterium | reverse complement strand
GCTCCCATGCTGATAGAAAGTGTGGTGTTTTTCTGAAGTGCCAACGATATGTTTTTGGTCGCAAAACCGATGTACGACACTTGAAAACTGTAATTTCCTTCGGGAAGTGTGAGGGAGAAAAAGCCGTATTCGTTAGTGGCTGTTCCTTTTTTAAGCTCTGGCACATAGAGAGTTGCACCTACAATATCTTCGCCATTAGCAGTATCACGCACGTAGCCCGAAATGGTGTACGAAGCCTGTCCATTGCCATTGAAGACAATGTAAAAAAACAAAAACAAGAAGGGAATACTTTTTCGGAACATGCCAAAACGGTAGACTTATATCTACGAAAACTATTATGAAACGACTATTTAATGATGGGTTTTAAATGCACAACGTGATAAAAGCATTATTTAGTATGTGCAATCAATTCCGCATGATTTGATAAAATGCGGCTATTTCCATGAGCATGGCTACACCCATGTGAATAATGATTCCCCCAAATATATTTCTTGATCTCAGCGCAATCACTCCCAAAATGTAACCTCCAAAGATAGAACCGATTGCCTCCCCCATTGGTTTGCCAAAATGCAAAAAAGCATACATCACCACCATTGGCAAAACGGTACCTCTACCCAAAAAACGAGCCATGCCTATGATCAAAAATCCCCGAAAGAGTAGTTCGACTGATATAAAATTGCCAGCATAACATACTTCTGAAACTAATATGGTGAGCCATTCGGATACTCCTAAATAAAGATGCGCTTGACTAAACCGATAATTAGGGTAGGCATCTAAAAACGATTGTTCGAATGACGCTCCAAAAACCAAGGGAACCATTCCTAGCAACATCAAGAAATACCACTTTACTTCGTTCCATTTTGCTTTCATTCCATAGAAATACGAAGATTCTTTGTCGTAAAATTTATAAAATAGGAAGAATGGAATGATTACAGAAACGATAAAATATAATTCACCCAATAACCGATAGCCAAATACAAAAATTTCAGAAGGAAGATAGGCTTTCGAAAACGCAATATGGTAGTAAAAACTACCGTCAACTGCCTGACAAAGAATACAAAACGTACTAAACACCCAAAGTTTGTAATTTTTCAGAAGAACTGTTTGCTTGTGCAAAATAGCCCATGCCAGCAAAGTGGTATAATAGGCAAAGGAATAAAACAAAAAATACCAAAGGATTCTGATTTCTTGTCCGTAAAAGGAATCAATAATGCTTTCTTCAAAATCAAATGTATAATTGATGTAAAAAGAACCTAAAAGAAATGCGAACACTCCAATATACAAATCCCACCGAAAGTCGGCCTTGAGGTGATCTTTGAGATAATCAATAAATAGTTTCACAAGCCAGATTCAAAAAGAACTTCGAAATTACCAAAGCAAAAGTATAGAACGAAAAAAAGTGACCCAATAATATCGAGCCACTTTTTAAAACATAAACCAAACATAAACCAAATGAATTATTTCCCTTTTAATACCTTTTCCCGTTCATAATATTCCTCAGTAGTCATATTTCCAGTGGCATAATGCCGTTTGAGCAATTCCAATGGAGAGTTTCGGGAAATGAGTTTCTTCGAAACTGGCTCATACAGAAACACAAAAAAAACTAAGCTGATCCAGAAAAACCACCACAACAAATGCATTCCAAACATTGAATAATTTTCGTACATATAATTATATTAATTATTATTCGTTTTTAAATTGCCGTTTTTAAATCTAACACAAAGGTATTGCTGGACTACAAAATCGAGTTATATATTTCCTGCAACTTGTTACATCTTTTACTGAATTTCGATTACTAAAATTAGAATAAATGCCCTTCATGATTCTAGAAAGGTATTTTGTTTCACTTTCGATTGAAATCCATTTCCAAAACATTTGCAAACACTTCGATCTATGGCCACCTTTACAGCACTAAAAACTTACAAAGTTGTCATGAAACGATTCTTCCCTTTATTATTAGTCTTTTGTTTGAGTGGTATCCATGTCTTTGCTCAGATCAATATTCCAATCAAAGAAGGCATAAAAAGCATGAGCAAAGGCGCACAAAACGGATTTACGGTCGAGGTACCTCAATACAAAACGAGCGATTTGCAACGCGAATGGGTAAAGTTTATGCGCAAAAAAACGAAATCAAAAACGCTTAATACCAGTGTGGAGT